>JBOHYV010000081.1:0-8739 GCA_050738135.1 Rhodanobacteraceae bacterium
CTGCTTGTCGGCCTTGGGGGCCTGATTTTGTGACGAGGCGCCCTGCGCCTGTGCCGCGGCGGCGAACAACAATGCCGCTGCGATGCTCGCCGAAAGCACACTCTTGCGGAATTTCATGACGTACCCTCTTCTCGCTCGCGAAGTGATGGATGCCACAGCACCCGGATATGTGTCTTTTCTGCAACACCGCCTACATCGCCGTCCCGTCGCCAATGTCCTCGCCACGCACCGCGCTGCGCAACTGCCGATCCAGATACCAGTGCGCGGCGCCCAACACGCCGTGTCGGCCGTGTTCGATCAGGCGTACTGGTACGCGCAACAGGAATTCCCGCATGCCGCCCTTGTCCAGAAAACGATCGACGAAACGGCTGCGTTGCAGCAGCTTGCGGATCCCCGGCAATACGCCACCGGCCAGATATACGCCGCCGTTCGCCATGAACGCCATCGCGAGATTGCCCACGAAGCCGCCCAACACCGCGCAGAAGATGTCCACGGTTTCGACGGCATCGGAATCGCTGCCGGCACAGGCGGCTGCGGTAACTGCTTCCGGCGCGGACAGTTCCGGCACGCGTCCGCGCAGCGCGCACAAGGTCGAATACAACGTCAGCAGTCCCGGACCGGAAAGAACGCGTTCATAGGGAACGTAGCTGTCGTCCGGCGCCAGGCGCGCCAGCACTTCGCGTTCACGCGCGGTACCCGGCGCCAGGTCCATCTGGCCGGCCTCGGTGGCAAGCACCCGCACCCCATCGCGTCCCGGCAGGCGCACCGCCGCACCCAGACCGGTCCCCGGTCCGACCACCAGCGCCGGTCCCTGGACGTTCAGATCGGGCCCGCACAACAGCAGGCTGTCGGTGTTCCTGACGTCATCGAGTGCGTAACCCAGCGCCTCGAAATCATTGAGCAGCGCCACGTCCTCGAACGCCAGCGCGTCGCGCAACTGCGACAGGCCGACCCGCCATGCAAGATTGTCGTTGACGATCGCGTCATCGATGACCTGGCCGGCGCAGGCGATGACGCAACGTCGCACCGGCAATTGGGCATCGCGCTCGACGAACGCCCGCAGCAATTCAGGCAGGCCCGGGAAATCGGCGCAAATGAACTTGCGGTAGGCCAGGACTTCGATGTCCCGGCCGCCACCCGCCGTGGCACGCAACAGTGCGACGCGCGCGTGGGTGCCCCCGACATCCGCAGCCAGAAAAGGCTGCGGATGGATGCTCGCATGCTGGCTCAAATGACTGGCGGGCACACTCATCTTGCTCTCGGAACGCTTGAATGGGCGCCAGTGTGGTCATGAATGACAACGTTGTCAATTTGCATTGCAGCAACCGATCGCGTCACCGCCAAGGACGGTCGAGACTAGCTGTCATGCCTGTTTTTTTCATGCAACGCTGCGACTCGGACGACTCCAACGATGCTGCGCCGCATCATCCGCAGGGTGCGTCATACCCCCTGTTTTTCGGTCATCCTTACGTGCGATACTCGACGCAAGACACGAATCTGACAACGATGGTCAGAACATTGATCCCACGGCCCATGGCGGACACGGACAGACCATGAACTCCCCCGCATCCCCGTCGCAGCATCCGCACTACGTCATGTCGATGGCGATCATCGGCGTGCTGTTCTTCATCTTCGGGTTCGTCACCTGGCTCAACAGTTCCTTGATCCTGTTCGTCAAGGTCGGATTCAACCTGGACAACGTAAGCGCCTTCCTCATTCCCCTGGCGTTCTATCTGTCCTACTTTTTCCTCGCGCTGCCATCGGCGGTGGTGCTCAAGCGCACCGGGATGAAAAAGGGCATGGCGCTCGGCTTGTTCGTGATGGCTGTGGGCTCGGTGCTGTTCGGCGAGTTCATGGCCATGTACTGGTATGCCGGCGCGCTGATCGGCGTGTTCGTGATCGGTGCGGGCCTGGCGCTGTTGCAGACGGCATCCAATCCCTACGTCAGCATCCTCGGTCCGATCGAAAGCGGGGCCAAGCGGGTCGCGATCATGGGCATCTGCAACAAGTTCGCCGGCGGCGTCGCGCCTTACGTGTTCGGGGCGTTGCTGCTCAGCGGCGTCGACGCCTACGCGGACAAGATCAATGCCGCCGCGTCACCGCAGGCAAGGGTGGCGCTGCAGCACGCATTCGTGGACCGCGCGTTCGCGCCCTACATGGTCATGGCGATCGTGCTGGTGATCCTGGCGATATGGGTGGTGTTTTCCTCCTTGCCTGAGATCAAGCCGGAAGCCAACCGGTCCGTCACGGACGCCAAGGAACCCGGGCGCAGCATCTTCAGCTTCCCGCACCTGTGGCTGGGCGTGGTGTGCCTGTTCATCTACGTAGGCATGGAAGTCATGGCGGGCGACGGCATCGTGGTCTACGGGCAGGCGTCGGGACTGGCGCTTGGGGTGGTCAAGCACCTGACGACGTTCACCATGATCGGAATGCTGGTGGGTTACTTGGTCGGCGTGGCCTTGACGCCCCGGTTCATCTCGCAGCAGCGTTACCTCGCGATCTCGGCGGTGCTGGGGGTGCTGTTCGCCTTCGGCGCCTGGGCGACGCACGGCACCGTGTCGGTGGCTTTCGTGGCGGCGCTGGGTTTCGCCAATGCGATGATGTGGCCGGCTATCTTCCCGCTCGCCATCAGGAGCTTGGGCAAGTGGACCGAGTTCGGCTCGGCGCTCCTGATCATGGGCATCGCGGGCGGCGCGTTGATCCCGCAACTTTTCGTGCACCTCGAGGAGATCATCAATTTCCAGCTCGCGTTCCTGCTGGTGATGGTGCCGGGATACGCGTACATTCTGTTTTACGGATTGCACGGCTACGGCGCCGGGCAGACCAACCAGACACGCGCTATCGACTCCGCGATCGCGGCGCCTTGACGGCGATGGCTGCGCAGCCTGCGACAACCTCCCGAACCTGAAGGAGCATCCATTGGCAACCGCCACCATCCGGGACGTCGCGAAACAGGCCAAGGTGTCGCTGAAGACGGTCTCGCGCGTGATCAACCAGGAAGGATCGGTACGCGAAGAGACGCGCGAACGCGTGTTGCGCGCGGTCGAACAGCTCGACTACCGTCCCGACCTTTCCGCGCGCAGCCTGCGCAGCGCCAAGGCGTATGCCATCGGGCTGGTGTACGACAACCCCAACCCGTACTACATCATCGCGGTCCAGGAGGGCGCGCTTTCGGAATGCCGCGACATGGGTTTCGGACTGCAGATACATCCCTGCAACGCGCGTGCGCCGCACCTTGCGCAGGAGTTGATCGATCTGGTCGAGCGCGCCCGTCTTGCCGGGGTGGTACTGGCGCCGCCAATGTCGGAAAACCCGCGCCTGATCCGGCGCCTCGCCGAAGCCGGGGTGCGCCTGGTGCGCATCCTGTCCGCATCCGCGGATCCGGACGACGGCTGGCCCTGCGTGTACGTGGACGATCGCGATGCCGCCTATGACATCACCGAGCATCTCATCCAGCTTGGCCACACCCGCATCGGATTCCTGTGGGGCGGCAAGCAGCACCGTTCCAGTCCGGAACGCTTCGCCGGCTATGCCGACGCCCTGCGCGACTACGGCATCGCGCAGGACAAGAAGCTCATCGTCGAAGGCGATTTCTCATTCGACGACGGATTTCGCGGTGCACGCCGGTTGCTGGCTCTCAAACGGCGTCCCACCGCCATTTTCGGTTCCAATGACGAAATCGCCGCCGGCGTGCTGGCTGCGGCGCGCGCCGCAGGCATGGACGTGCCCTACGATTTGTCCATCGCAGGGTTCGAGGACAGTCCGTTTTCCAAGCAGTCATGGCCGGCACTGACCACCGCACGTCAGGCCACCGCCGAGATCGCCCGTCATGCCACGCGGCTGCTGATTGCCCAATTGCGTGACGACGCTGAAAACACCGTGCACAACGAAGGCTTCAGTCCGGAGCTGGTGGTGCGGGGTTCGACGGCTCCGCCGCGGCGCCGGCAATGAATGGCGACATCTCCACACCCCGGCCGCTCGACACGCCACCCGAATCCACTGCATTGTATCGGGAAGCCGCCGGCGCGGCGGACACCGTGGCCAATCAGCTCGAGCGCAATGACGCAGTCGTGCGCGACCTTGCGGCCGCATTGCGCGGCGACCCGCCGCCCTTCGTCGTCACCTGCGCGCGCGGCAGTTCCGATCATGCGGCGACCTACGCCAAGTACGTCATCGAGACGCAAACCGGCTGCGTAACGGCATCGGCGTCACCGTCGGTCGAGTCGATCTACGAGGTGCCGCTGCGGCTCGCCGGTGCGTTGTACCTCGTCATTTCGCAGTCGGGTGCGAGCCCCGATCTGTTGCGCAGCGCAGAAGCCGCGCGCAACGCCGGGGCGCGCGTGGTGGCGCTGGTCAACGCCGAAAGCTCGCCACTGGCCGCACTCGCGGACAGCGTCGTTCCGTTGCAAGCCGGGCCCGAACGCAGCGTCGCGGCGACCAAGAGTTTCATCGGTTCCATGAGCGCGGTACTGCATCTCGTCGCGCATTGGCGGCAGGACGCTGCCCTGCTCGATGCGCTGCACGACTTGCCGGAGCATTTGCACCGCGCGTTCGCGCTGGACTGGTCGGCGCTTGTCGAAGGCCTTCGCGACGTGCGCGATCTGTTCGTGCTGGGCCGCGGCTACGGCCTCGCGACCGCGCAGGAAGCGGCGCTGAAGCTGAAGGAAACCTGCGCTCTGCACGCCGAAGCATTCAGCAGTGCGGAAGTGCGCCATGGCCCGATGGAACTGGTCGGGCCGGCCCTGCCGGTGTTGCTGTTCGCGCAGACCGACGACGCGCTTGCGGGCGTGCTCGCGACCGCCGAGGATTTCCGGCGACGCGGCGCCGAAGTTTGGGCGGCGGCGCCGCAGGCCTCCGGCCCCCATGCATTGCCGATCGTTCCGACCGGGCAGCCGCTGCTCTCGCCCATCCTCGCGATCCAGAGCTTCTACCGCGCGGTCAATGCACTGGCGATCGCACGCGGGCGCGACCCGGACCATCCGCCGCATCTCGCCAAGATCACCGAGACGGTGTGATGCCCAAGTTCCTGATCAACGCGCGTGTGCTGTCGGCGCAAGGTTGGCGCGAAGATGCCGCGGTGGTCGTGGAGGGCTGCCGGACCCGAGAGCTGGCCGCGCCGGGCCACATTCCCCCCGGCGCGGAAGTCCGCGACCTTTCCGGGTTGACGGTGCTGCCGGGTTTCATCGACTGCCAGGTCAACGGCGGCGGCGGCGTACTGCTGAACGATCGCCCCGACGTGGACGGCATCCGCACGATCGGCGCGGCGCACCGGCGTTTCGGCACCACCTGTTTTCTGCCGACGCTGATCAGCGACGACATCGCCACGATGCGCTCGGCCATTGCGGCGGTGGATTCCGCCATCACCGACGGTGTTCCCGGCGTGCTGGGCATCCACTTGGAGGGACCATTCATCAGCCGCGCGCGCCGGGGCGTACACGCCGCGAAGTTTCTGCACGCGCCTGACGCCGGTGAGTTGCGCGTTGTCGCGTCCCTGCAGCACGGGAAAACGCTGCTGACGGTGGCCCCCGAGTGTGTTGCACACGCCGCCATCCGCGAGCTTGTCGCGGCGGGCGTGATCGTGAGCGCGGGCCATTCGGATGCCGATTACGCGACGGTGCGTGCGGCACTGGACGCCGGTTTGCGCGGGTTCACCCATCTCTACAATGCGATGTCGCCGCTGACCAGCCGTGCGCCCGGCATGGTCGGTGCGGCATTGGACGACCCCGACGCATGGTGCGGCGTGATCGTCGATGGCCATCACGTCGATCCCGCCGGGTTGCGCGTGGCGCTGAAGGCCAAACCGCGCGGCAAGGTATTTCTGGTCACCGACGCGATGCCGGCGGTGGGTTCGGCAAACCCGACATTCCTGCTCGGCGATGAGACGATCACGGTGCGCGACGGCATCTGCCGGAACGCATCGGGGACGCTGGCGGGCTCCGCACTCAACATGATCGACGCGGTGCGCAACACGGTCCACATGCTGGGCGTGTCGCTGGACGAAGCGGCGCGCATGGCATCGACCTACCCGGCGGATTTCCTCGGGATCGGCGCGACCCACGGTCGCATCGAATCGGACCATCGCGCCGACTTCACCGTGGTCGATCAGGACTTGCGCGTGGTTGAAACCTGGATCGGCGGTGTACCGCAGACAAACTGAAGACGAAGCGGCTGTTGTGGACAGTCAGGCCAGGGAGGGCCGTTCTGGTGTTGATGGGCTTGTAAAGGTTCGTTTGTCGGCTCGGCCACAACAATGCGGCGATCAGGGATCGATCGCACAAAAAAGCCCGGCACAAGCCGGGCTTCTTCGTGTTGCATCGGTTTGCCGGCGATGACCGCCGGCGCATCCGCGATGGCTTACATGCTGCCGCCCTGATTCTGCTCCACCTTGAACTCGACACGACGGTTGCGCTGACGGCCAGCCGCGGTCTTGTTGGTGTCGATCGGGTCGTTCTCGCCGAAGCCCTGGACCGAGGTGATGCGGCTCGCGTCGACGCCGTGCGAAGTCAGGTAACCGGCGACGATGTGCGCACGACGCTCCGACAAGCCCTGATTGTACTTGTCGGTACCGACCGAGTCGGTATAGCCGTCGATTTCGATCTGGACCCGCGGATACCGATTCAGGGTATCAACCGCCTGATTCAGGATTGCCAACGAATCGGATGCCGGCGGTTTCAACGTCGGGCCGATGTTGGACTCACCCTTCTTCGGGCGATCGAATTTGAAGTTCACGCCCCGCAGATCGATCACCACGTGTTGCGGCGGTGGCGGCGGCGGTGTGGCCGGCGGCGGTGGCGGTGGCGGTGGCGGCGGCGGCGGCGGCGGCGGAGCCGCAGGATTCATATTGATCACCAGACCGATCGAGGCCATCGCATCCACCCAGTTCTCCCGCGGACCGCCCGGATAGTTTTGATTGGCAAGACCTGCGTAGAATGCCACGCTTTGGTCGTGGTAGTAACGGGCCGCGATTTCACCGCGCAGGGCGATGCGCTGGTTGACGTTGTACAACACGCCCACGCCGAGGGTCGCGCCCGGACGCCAGGCGCTGTGGCCCCCCGTCTGGTTACGCCACATGCCGACGCCACCCATGAGGTACGGGCGCCACTGCTCGGACGCGTCGTCCAGGTACCAGCGACCCGCTACATCGGCGCCAAGCGTGATCCACTTCCTGCCGGCGTGAGGCGCCGAATTCTCGAATTTCGTATTGTCGTACGTGGCTTCGAAGTCCACGGTGAAGTTCGGATTCACCCAGAATCCAGCGCCAAGACCGACGAACGGGTCCGCCTTGACCTTGCGATCCCCGTCGGGAACCACCAAACCGATACGCGGCACGATGTACCAGCCGCTGGCAGTGTAGTTGCCCGTCGTTGCGGTTGTTGCGGGCGTTGACGTTGTCGTCGTCGTCGCAGCGTCCGTGTTTTGCGCGTACGCGACCGAAGTCATGCCTGCGGTCGCCAAGGCCAGCGCGATGACCGCGAACAAGCCATTACGTTTCATCGAAAGTCTCCTCGTTGTTTATTCTTCAGGTTTCGCCTTTGCCATGCGAAACCATGTTCAAAGACCAGACTACTCCGCGGGTAATCGCCGATCCAGCCCCGGTCCAATCCGCGACGGCACGCACAGTTTAGCAAAAAACAAACAATTCCGCGGCCGCGTCGTTTTTCCGTTCATGCAAAGCTCAGGCGTCGGGTACGAACAAGTCCATGAAATCGGGCAACGGCAGGGCTTGCATCGAAGCGGCACGTTCACAAACCTGAATGATTATGTCGGCCCTGGCTCGCGGCAGGTGGCCTGCCACGGCCTTGCGGAATTTCTCCATCAGAACGGGAATGCCCTCGGCGCGGCGGCGGCGGTGGCCGATCGGGTAGTCGATCGAGATTTTCCCCGTCTTCGAACCGTCCTTGAAAAACACCTGCACGGAGTTCCCGATATAGCGCTTGCCGGGATCGAAATAGTCTTTCGTGAATTGCGGGTTTTCCTTCACCGTCATCTTCGCGCGCAGCGCGTCGATGCGCGGATCCGCCGCGACGACGTCAGTGTAGTCTTCCGCAATCAGGCGCCCGAAGATCAGCGGCACCGCCACCATGTACTGGATGCAGTGGTCGCGGTCGGCGTAATTTGCAAGCGGACCGGTCTTGTCGATGATGCGCGTGCCGGCTTCCTGGGTTTCAACTTCGATGCGATCGATCTCGTCGATGCGATCCTTCACTTGCGGGTGCAATTGCATCGCGCACTCGACCGCGGTCTGCGCATGGAACTCGGCCGGGTAGCTGATCTTGAACAGCACGTTCTCCATCACGTAGCTGCCGAACGGCCGCTCGAATTCGAAGGGCTTGCCGCCGAAGGCGACGTCGTAGAAGCCCCACGTCTTCGCGCTCAAGGCCGAGGGGTAGCCGGGCTCATCGGTGCCAATCGCATTCAGGGCGTGGATCACCGCGCGCCGACAGGCGTCGCCCGCGGCCCAGCTCTTGCGCGGACCGGTGTTGGGCGCATGCCGATAGGTGCGCAAACTGCCGTTGTCGATCCAGCTGTTCGACACCGCTGTGATCACCTGCTCGCGGCTGCCGCCCAACATCGCCGTCGCGACCGCGGTCGAGGCCAGCCGCACCAGAATCACATGGTCCATGCCGGCCCGGTTGAAGGAATTCTTCAGCGCATAGCAACCCTGGATCTCGTGCGCCTTGATTGCCCAGCCCAGCACGTCGCGGACGGTCATGGGCTTGCCGTCATTGCGCACGTTCG
>JBOHYV010000082.1:0-8711 GCA_050738135.1 Rhodanobacteraceae bacterium
CGCATGGGTCGGGCAGGACGTGGTGTTGTTCGACGACACCGTCGCGAAAAACATCGCTTACGGTGCATTGGAGAAGGCGAGCGAATCGGACATCATCGCCGCGGCTGAGGCCGCCAACGCGATGGAGTTCATCCGGGATCTGCCGAGTGGAATCCACAGCCGGGTGGGCGAGGGCGGCACACTGTTGTCGGGTGGTCAGCGCCAGCGCATCGCGGTGGCGCGCGCACTGCTGAAGAACGCGCCGATCCTGGTGCTGGACGAAGCCACCAGCGCACTGGATACGGAATCCGAACGCCTGATCCAGGATGCCTTGTCACGCCTGATGGAAAATCGTACCACGCTGGTGATCGCGCACCGCCTTTCCACCGTCGAACACGCCGACCAGATTACGGTGCTGGATGCAGGTCAGATCGTCGAGCGGGGCACGCATGCGGAATTGCTGGCGCGCGAAGGCAAATACGCGGCGTTGTACCACCTGCAATTCCGCGAACCGCTTGCGGTGTAATGCGTTTCCCTTCTCCTTCGGGAGCAGGTGCGGTGTTATGTCTTTCCCTTCTCCCTTCGGGAGAAGGTGGCGCGCTGCGCCGGATGAGGGTTCGGCTCTTCGCGATCGGCGGCATCGTGCGAGGTTTTGCAATTTCATCTTGCCGGACCCTCATCCCGACCCTCTCCCGACGGGCGAGGGGCTTTATCGCTGGTGCTTGATTGTCATGTCAAAACTCGACCTGCTGCAACAACGCTGGTACGAAGATCGGCCGCCGCCATGGTGGACGCAGCCGCTGACGGCTTTGTACGGCGGCGCCGCGTCGCTGCGCCGGACGTTGTACCGCCGCGGCTGGCTGCGTGCGCGCAAGTTGGCGGTACCCGTGATCGTGGTCGGCAACATCGTGGCCGGCGGCGCGGGCAAGACACCGCTCACGATCGCGCTGGTCGAGGGGCTGCGCGAATACGGATTCAAACCAGGGGTTGTCAGCCGCGGTTACGGCGGCTCTGCACGTGAACCGATGGTGCTGGGCGGGCAGCCCGACGCCGGCGTGGTCGGCGACGAGCCCACGCTGATCCGCTTGCGCACCGGCGTGCCGGTTGCCATCGGCGCGAAGCGTCCCGAAGCAGCACGATTGTTGCTCGCCGATGGCGTCGATGTCATCGTCGCGGACGACGGCCTGCAGCATTACGCCCTGGCACGCGATATCGAGATCTGCGTGGTGGAGGGTGCGCGCCGGTTCGGCAACGGGCGACTGCTGCCGGCGGGGCCATTGCGCGAGCCGCCATCACGTCTGCGAACGGTGGATTTCATCGTGTGCAACGGCGGCGAACCGCAAGCAAACGAAGTTCCGATGCGCCTGCGCATGGAGGATGCGCACAATCTCGCCGGCGGCTTCGGGCGTCCGCTGTCCGCGTTCGCCGGTCAGCGCGTACACGCCGTGGCCGGCATCGGAAACCCGGGACGTTTCTTCGAGGCCTTGCGCGAATGCGGCATCAACGTCATCGAGCATCCGTTTCCGGATCACCACCGCTACGCTGAAGATGATTTCAAGTTCGGCGACGCTCTGCCGGTGCTCATGACCGAAAAGGATGCGATCAAGTGCCATGCCTTTGCAGAAAACGACTGGTGGAGCGTACCGGTATCCGCGAAATTTCCGGAATCGTTCTTCGGCGCCGTCGCCATGCGCGTCGCGCAACCGCGCAATGGCTAATCAAGGGTTGGCGACGCGCGTCCCGGGGCCGGTCCCCGGTCCCTTGTCCCCGGTCCCCGTTTTCAGCAACAGCGCCAGAATCGGTGGCGCGATGATCGAAGTCAGCAAGCTCATCGCGATGATCACCGCGTAAAGCTGCTCGCCGAACACCCCGGCGGAAAGCCCGAGCGCGGCGACCACGATGCCCACCTCGCCGCGCGGGATCATGCCGACGCCCACGATCAACGCGCTGCGTGGGCCCAGGCGCAAAGCGCCCAGCCAACCGCCGACCAGTTTGGTGGCGAGCGCCAGCAGCGTCGCAATCAGGAGCCACCACAGCACTTCGCTGCTGGCGAGTCGGGCAAGCTCCACCTTTGCTCCGGTCAGCACGAAAAAGAACGGCGTCAGCAACGCCAGCAACGGCTGCATCTGGGCTTGCAGTTCGACGCGCTGGCGGGTTTCCGATGCGATCATGCCGGCCAGGAACGCGCCGATGATCGCGGCGAGCCCAAAACGGGTCGCCACCCAGGCGAGACCGAGGCACAGCACCAGCACCACCAGCAGCGGCGACATCGGGTTGCGGCCGCGACCGAGCCACTTCGAACCGCGCCGCATCATGAGCGTGCCGAACCATCCCACCACCAGCACGAACCCGACCGCTTCACCGGCGACCGCCAGCAATCTTCCCACTCGCAGCGAGCCGCCCGCCTGGATCGCAACCACGACGCCAAGCAGCAGCATCGCCAGGATGTCGTCGATCACGGCCGCGCCCAGGATCACGCGGCTTTCGGTGCGACGCAGGACGCCCATTTCCTTCAATACGGCGGCGGTGATGCCGACTGAAGTCGCCACGAATGCAGCCGCCACGAACAAGGAGCGCGGCCAGTTCGGTGTGATCGAGTGGGCCCAGAACGCACCGCAAACGAACGGCACGATCACGCCGATCACGCCCACCGCGAAGGCGCTGCCGCCGACGCGTTTCACGTCATCGAGGCGGGTTTCCAGTCCGACTTCGAACAACAGCAACACCACACCGATTTCAGACAAGACTTCCAGCGGTTCGCTGGGCGTGATCCAGCCGAGCAGCGACGGTCCGACCACGCAGCCGGCCACGATCTGACCGACCACGTCCGGAAGCCGGATCTGTCGCGCGAACCATCCGCCGACCTGCGCCGCGGCGAAGATCACGAAGACTTCCAGCAGGATCGCAGTGGTCGGGCCCATCGCACGATGCTACAAGGTCGTTCGGCTGGCCGGGAGCTTCTTCAACCCGCGCCCCATTCAAAGACGCTGTTGTGAAAGGTCAATCCATGGAAGGCCGCTCTGATGCTCCGCGGCAGGGTGCCGGACCATTCGAAAACATGGAGCATGTGACGCCGCGATCATGGGTGATCGAAAAACGAATCTTCATGCCGCGGTCTCGGGGGTGCTGATCGGAGGGCGCAGCGGACGGTCATGCCGCAGGCGCGTGAACACGTACACCGCGACCAGCGGCAGTGCCGCCATCACCAGCACCGCAATCCGGAAACCGTGTACGTAGGCGGCCGAATCGTGATGGTGATTGCCGATGAATAACGCAAACAGCCACGACGACAGTGCAATGCCGAAACTGATCACGAGATATTGCGCGGCGGACGTGAGTGAGGATGCCTGCGCCGCGCGATCCGGCGCGATGTCCACGAACGCGAGCGTGTTCATCGACGTGTATTGCAGCGACATCACGAAGCCGTACGCAAACATCAGCAGGGCGATCGCCCACCACGGCGTCGTGGCGTCGAACAGCGCGAAGCATGCCAGCAGCACCGTCGCAATCGCTGTATTCACGAACAGCGTGCGGCGATATCCGTAACGCTTGAGGATGCGGTCGATCAGCAGCTTCATCAGCACCATGGCGATCGCCTGCGGCACGATCATCAGGCCGGCCATGGTCGGGGTCCAGCCGCAACCGACCTGCAGGAACAACATCAGGATGAATGACAGCCCCGCGGTACCGAGACGGGTGCACATGCCGCCGCCGACCGCAATGGTGAAACTGCGCACCTTCAACAGTGTCAGGTCCGCGACGGGATGCCGGGCCCGGCGGCCGTAGCGCCAATACGCGAACCCGCACAGCAGCCCGGCTCCCGCGATGATGCCGGCATTCCGGTAATTGCCGTCGCCGGCGGTCTCCGCCGCGGTCAACAACATGCCGGATGCGAAGGCGAACAGTGCGAAACCGATCCAGTCGAACGGCCGGCGCTCGCCACGGAAGTCGGGCATCCGGGTACGGTTCAACCACAATCCAATCATGCCTACCGGCACGTTCACCAGAAAAATCAGCCGCCACGATGCGTATTGCGACAGCACGCCGCCCAGCAACGGCCCCAGTACCGGGCCGAGCAACCCCGGGATGCCGGCGGTACTCATCGCCGCGACGAAGTCCTTCGGACCGAATGCGCGCACCAACACGTAGCGGCCAATCGGCATCAACAATGCACCACCCACTCCCTGCAACACGCGCGCGGCGACCAGCTGGGTGAGGTTTTGCGACATGCCGCAGGCCAGCGAACCCAGCGTGAAAATGAGTACCGATGCCGCGAACACGCGACGTGTGCCGAAGCGATCGGACAACCAGGCACTGGCAGGAATGCAGATCGCCAGTGTCAGCACGTAACTGGTCAACGCGGTCTTGAGTGCAATCGGCGGCACCGCCAGTGCGTGTGCGATGCTCGGCACCGCCGTATTGACGATGGTGGAATCGAGCGTCTGCATGAAGAACGCAGCCGCGACCAGCCAGATCAAGCCGCGCATGCGTGCAATGCCGTCAGGAGCACTCGATACGGGCATCGGAAGGGCGGCACAGCCGCCCGAAACCAGGAGGGGCGGCGTAGTTTAGCGGCGAATCCCACGCCATCGTTCCTGGAGGCCTAAAATGGTCCGACCCACCGGCGCATTCCATCAACTTCATCCAGGACACCCATGAGGCAGGACACCGGCAGCCCGGCACAGCGAGCCGCGATGTTGCGGGAGGCGATCGAGGACGCCAACCACCGCTATTACGTGCTCGATGACCCGTGCATTCCGGATGCCGAATACGACCGGCTGATGCGCGAGCTGGAGGCGCTGGAGGTCGCGCACCCGCAGCTGGCAACGGCGGATTCGCCGACCCGGCGCGTGGGTGCAAGACCGGCGTCCGGTTTTGCCGGGGTGCGCCACGCCATCCCGATGCTGTCGCTGTCCAATGCCTTCACTGACGCCAACGCACCCGAGGGCGTGGACCCGAATCACGAAGTGCGTGATTTCGTGCGTCGGGTGGAGCAGGGGCTCGGGATTGCCGATCCCGAATTCGCGGTGGAGCCCAAACTCGACGGGCTCGCGATCAGCCTGCGTTACGAAGACGGCGTATTCGTGCAGGGCGCGACCCGCGGCGACGGTACCGCCGGCGAGGATGTCAGCGCCAACCTGCGCACCGTGAAAGCCATTCTGCTGAAGCTGCGCGGCCGTGGCTGGCCTCGGGTGCTGGAAGTCCGGGGCGAAGTGTTCATGCCCAAGGCCGGCTTCGATGCGTACAACGCGCGCATGCTGCGTGAGGACGGCAGGCCACTCGCCAATCCGCGCAATGGTGCGGCGGGATCGCTGCGGCAGCTCGACCCGCATGTCACCGCATCGCGACCGCTGGCGTTCTACGCCTATGGCGTGAACGTGCCCCCCGACCCCGACGCGGTGATCGCAGACCGCCATAGCGCCGCGATGGCAAAGCTGCGCGCGTGGGGGTTTCCCACCTGTCCGCAAAACGAACTGGCGCGTGGTGCAGAGGGCTGTCTGGCGTATTTCCGCAAGATCGGCGCGGCGCGCGCCGAACTGCCGTATGGTATTGATGGCGTGGTCTACAAGGTCGATCGCTACGACCAGCAGCGCGAACTCGGTTACGTGGCGCGCGCGCCGCGCTGGGCGCTTGCACACAAGTTTCCGGCCGAGGAGCAGGCGACCGTGGTCGAAGCCATCGACATCCAGATCGGGCGTACCGGCGCTGCGACGCCGGTGGCGCGCCTGAGGCCGGTGCAGGTCGCAGGCGTCACCGTGACCAACGCGACCTTGCACAATGCCGACCAGGTCGCGCGCCTCGACGTTCGCGTGGGCGACGGCGTGATCGTACGCCGCGCGGGCGACGTGATTCCCGAAGTGGTGCGGGTGATTCCGGAGCGCCGGCCTGCGCATGCGAAGCCCTGGAAAATGCCGTCCCACTGCCCGATCTGCGGCTCCGCGATCGAGCGAGAGGAAGGCGAAGCGGCGGCGCGCTGCACGGGCGGGCTGGTGTGCGCCGCGCAACGTCGCGAGGCGATCCGGCACTTTGCTTCGCGCCGGGCGATGGACATCGACGGTTTGGGCGAACGTTACATCGAGGGCTTGATCGCCTTCGACTACCTGCACTCCCCGGCTGACCTGTACGGGCTGACGCGCGATGATTTCATCGCAATGAAGCGCCGCGCGGAGGAGCGCAACGACGCCATTCCGGAATCGGTGAAGGCCGGCAAGATCGCCACCAAATGGGCCGACAACCTGGTTGCCGCGATCGAAGCCAGCAAGGCCACCACGCTGGAACGGTTCCTGTTCGCGCTCGGCATTTCCGACGTCGGGGAAGCAACCGCAAAAACCCTGGCGCGGCATTTCGGATCGCTGGACGCGCTGATGCACGCCAATGAACCCGAGCTCACCGAAGTCAATGACGTCGGCCCCATCATGGCCGCACACATCGCGGCGTTCTTCGCGGAAAAGCGCAACCGCGATGCCATCGTGGCGCTCAGGCAAGCCGGCGTGCACTGGAAAGAATCGGCGCCGCGTCGCAAGACCCACGGCCCGCTCGCGGGACAAACCGTGGTGCTGACCGGCAGCCTGTCCTCGCTCACCCGCGACGAAGCGAAGGACCGGCTTGAAGCACTGGGCGCCAAGGTCGCGGGTTCGGTTTCGAAGAAAACCTCGTTCGTGGTCGCAGGCGAAGCTGCCGGTTCCAAGCTCGACAAGGGGCAGGCCATGGGCGTCGAAATCCTGGACGAGGCCGGGTTGCTGGCTCTGCTGAAGAAACATGGCGCCTGATCCGCGCGCGCGCGACGAAGCGTTGCGCTTGCGCGCGCGCCTGAACGCGCTGATACGCGATTTTTTTGCGAAGCGCGGCGTTGTCGAGGTCGAGACGCCGATCCTGTCCCGGGCCGGCAACACCGACCCCAATATCGATGGATTCTCCACCACTTTCGCAGGCCCTCTTGACGCCGGCGCGCGCGAGCGGTACCTGCGGACCTCGCCGGAACACCCCCTGAAGCGCTTGCTGGCGTCGGGGTTCGGGGACTGCCACGAATTTGGGCGCGTGTTCCGGAACGGCGAGGCGGGCTCATCCCATAACCCCGAGTTCACGCTGCTGGAGTGGTACCGCATCGGCTTCGACCATCGGCGCCTGATGCTGGAGTGCGCGCAACTGGTGCGCGCGGCCTTGATGTTGTTGCAACGCGATGCCGTCGTGGCGACGATCAGCTATCGCGACTGGTTTCGCGATGGTCTGGGACTCGATCCCTTCACCGCCGATGAATCCGCATTGCGTGCCCCCCTGCGCGATTTTTCGATCAATCCGGATGGATTGACCCGCGACGACTGGCTGGACCTGCTGGTGACGCATTGGCTGCAGCCTGCATTCCCGGACAACGCCATCACCGTCGTGTATGACTTTCCGGCGTCGCAGTGTTCGCTGGCGCGCATCCGGCCGGACCACCCGCCGGTCGCCGAGCGATTCGAGTTGTACCTTGGCGATCATGAACTCGCCAACGGCTATCACGAGTTGAACGATGCACTCGAACAACGCACGCGCTTCGAACGCGACAATGCACGTCGCCGCGAGCGTGGCCAGCGCGAGATGCCGGTCGACGAGAACCTGCTCGCGGTACTGGATGCGCTGCCCGACTGCGCGGGCGTTGCGCTGGGTGTGGACCGGCTCCTGATGTACCTGCTTGGCGCCCACGACATCCGTGATGTGCTGGCGTTTCCATTTGCCGAAGCGTAGGCCCGATAGCGTCCGCTATCCATTGCGCGGCGCGCAATGCGCGCCCTAAGCCTTGGCATGGTGTAGGGCGGACATCGTCCGCCAGGTCAGAACTCCAGGTTCTGCGCCGCGCACAGGTAATCGACCAGAGGCGCCAACCGCTTGGAATGTCGGACCACGAACGGAAATAGCTCGGGTGAGCACGCCAGCGCATCGTCGAAGCCGATACCCGCGGCAAAACTCTTGCGTTTCAGATCATCGAGCAGCGAATGGTCGGCCGGGAAGCCTTGCGGCGCGCGGCTGAGCGACTCGCCCCGGAATGCATAATGTTCGCGAAACGTGCGGGCATGCGCCGCACGTTTCCACGCCGCCGGATTGTCGACGATGAAATTGCGAATATTGCGCAACGTGTGGTTTTCGGGATGCCATAAACCTGCACCCACGAAACAATCACCCGGCGCGATGTGCAGGTAAAAGGACGGCGCGGCAATTTCGCGACGGCGCTCGTGGAAAATGCGCGCGCCGGCCCAAGGCTTGTAAGGCGCCTTGTCGCGGCTGAAGCGGGTGTCACGTTGCACCCGAAACAGCGAGCCGCCGACCTTGCGCGGATCGGCGCGGTAGTGCCGGCTCAGCCTGGCAACAGGCGTTTGCAGATCGGCGACCAACTGCAGGAACGGCCCGCGCACGTGTGATTCGTAATCGGCTTGATGCGCCTTGAACCAGCTGCGGTTGTTGTGCCGCGCCAACGCGCGCAGGAAACGAAAAGTCGCGGGTGAGAAATAGGCGTGTGGCATGATTGTTCTGTTCCAGAGCCTGTGCCATGGGCTTGTCGAAAGGGATGGTCGTCAGATTCGGGCCTCGACGGGTTCAGCACGCACCGGAAACCAGATCAGGCGTCTCATTGCCGAGGCCGAATTCAGTACGAACAGTTTCGCCCCAGGCTTGCAGGCGATCCAGCAACACCTGTTGCGGTCCCGGCGGAACCTCGGCGCGCAACCGTGCGATGGTCGCGAAGTATTGCGGCAGCG
>JBOHYV010000083.1:0-8637 GCA_050738135.1 Rhodanobacteraceae bacterium
AAAAAAAAGTACTTTCAGGGCCAGCATTTCGGCAAGGACTTTTCGGCTCCGAATCAAACCGGTGCCTTGTGGCGGAGGTGGACAAGTCGCGGATCCATCCGCGCGTTCGCCCGCGATGGAACCTTCGCTGCACGGGTTGCTGTAACCGCGGGTCCGACCGCCGGGCCGCTAATCCGGGAGCTGAATCCCCCCTTCAGCAAGGATTGCGCGCAGGGGTTGCAGCTGTTGCGCGTACTGACGCCAGCGGCCGATTGCAGAGGTGTACACCGGAGTGCGTACCTGCCATGCATTGGGGGTCCTGAGAGGCGTCTTGTTGTCCTGCGGGCGCAGGACCGCGTCATTCCACGGCAAGCCGCAGAACGCCAGCACGCTTCGAAGTGTCGGTTCCGGCGCCTGCACAAGTTCCTCGTAGCCCACCTCCAGAATGCGCCCGGGGAAAACCTTGTGCCAATGAGTGAGCAGGCGGCTGAATCCGATGTAGTAGCGGCCGGTATCGAGCAGGTCCAGCGAATAGTCGTAAAAGCCGGATTCCAGTTCGAACAGGTGGCGAAAGTTTCCAAGACAAGTGTCGAGGGCATCGCGCCGCAGGCACAAGATCCTGGCGCCGGGCAAGGTACGGGCGATAAAGCCGGCGTAAAGGAAGTTGTGCGGCAGTTTGTCCGTGAATCGCGGTTTGGCGGCCGTCGATGGCAGCGTACTTTCGAGGTACGCGCTGCCGAGTTGGCGCCAGTCGATGTGGCGTGTCCGGGCCTCGATGTCCGGCAGCGAGAGCAAGGCTGCCTGGCTGCCTGATGCCCGCTGCAGCGCGGTCGGGAAGGTCCGGAGCTCACCCGCCGAGTGGATGTCCGGGTGACTGGACAGCATGCGATCCAGCAAGGTGGTGCCGGTGCGCGGCATGCCGACGATGAAGATCGGTGCGTCGGGGCTGCGCTCCGTTGGCCCGGATTCGGCCTCGGGAAAACAGCGCATCAGCGCTTCGAACATGGTGGCATCGCGCTGCGCCGAAGGCGGCCGGGTGCTGCGCGCTGCCGCCTTGCCGAGCGTGTAATGCTCGAAGGCTGTTGCGTAGTCGCCGAGATCCTCGCTCTCTTTCGCCAGGGCCATGTTGAGGAAAATCCGGGCGGACGGATTGTCGCCGTGTCGTTCAAGCAGGGCGCGCAGGCGCCCGAGGTGCTGGCTTTCGGGTGTTTGCCGGCGCAACATCGACAACCTCAGGTGCGCGGGCCAGAACCGCGGTTCGAGTTGCAGGCAGGTTTCCAGTTCGCGTTCCGCACCCGTGTTGTCATCAAGCCCGGTCAGGGCGCGCCCGAGCAGGAAATGCAAGGGTGCGCGGTCCGGCGAGAGCGCCACGGCCTGTCGCAGTGCGTTGGCCGCCGCATCGATCGCATGTGCGTTCAGATACGTGACCCCCAGCATGGCCAGCACCGATGCATCATGCGGTGCAAGCGCCATGGCCCGATCGGCCACCGCGCAGGCCTCCGACATGCGTTGGACGGTGGCAAGGGCTCGCGCGTAGTGCGCCATGTAGTCGGGCCTGTCAGGTTCGAGACGACATGCTTCGTCGAGGGTGGACACGGCACGGTCCTCGTCCCGCCGTTCCAGACAGGCCACACCCTGCATGAAGTGGACAGACGCATCGCCGGGCGCATCCGCCAGCGCCTGCTCGGCCAGGTAATGCACGCGCGGCCAATCGGCCCGCTCGAAAGCGGTCAGCAGCCTGCTTCGGATTCGAGCTGGATCCAAGACACACCATGCTTTCCGCGGCAGGAGAGAATATCACCTGCAAAGGCACGCGCAGGATCCGGCTCCGTCCCGATTCCAGGGACACAACCGGTACGCGCATGCCCGGTCATTTCGCGAACATTTGCCCGCGATCCGCGAAGGCCTTGAACTCGAGTGCGTTGCCCGAGGGGTCCAGCAAAAACATCGTGGCCTGCTCGCCCGGCTGGTCCTTGAAGCGCACGTGCGGCTCGACCACGAAATGCGTGCCGGCGGCGCGCAATTTGTCGGCGAGCGCGTGCCAGTCGTGCATCTCCAGCACCACGCCGAAATGGCGTACCGGCACGTCGTCACCGTCCACGTCGTGCGCAGCCGCCGCGCGCAGTTCTTCAGGTGCCAGGTGCGCGACGATCTGGTGACCGTAGAAGTTGAAGTCCACCCAGGTGTCGCTGGAACGGCCTTCCGGGCAGCCGATGAGTCCGCCATAGAAAGAACGGGCTTCACCGAGCGAGGCGACCGGAAAGGCGAGGTGAAAGGGCGCGAGTGCAGTCATGACCGGATTACTCGGAGTGGCCTGAGGAAGTTGGTTCGCTTGCGTGCCCGGCCATCCACTTCGCGATCGTCGAAGCAGGCAACGGGAAGTAGCCGTTGGTGACCTGCGGATCGTTTGCGCCCGCATCCGGCGCCAGATGGACGTGCCATTCGCCGACGCGGTCGATGTACAGACAATCGTCGACATCGAACAGTTCGTCCTTGTGGGTTTGCTCGTGGTCCTGCAGCAGCGTGCGCTTGGCGCGCTGCTTGACTTCAGCCTTGCCCACGCCGCCGAAGAATCCCCACGCATGGTGTTCGCCGAATACGCCCGGTTGGTAACCGCCGATGTTGATGAAGTAGAGGTGCAGCCCGTTGTCCGGCGGCTTGCGCGCACGCCGCACGCGATAACCTTCCACACTGTCGAGGAAACACCACGCGTCAACGTGCAGTCCGCGCGGGTCGCCGAACCAGCTGTCCAGCAGCTGATCGTGCACGGCTTGCAGCGACGATCCGACCGCGAGGGCCACGTCGTGCAGTTCGGTGCGCGCGCGGGGCGCGGTGCCGCCGAGTACGCAAGCGATCAGGCGTTCGGTGGTGATCATGCGTGAATTGTAGGGCGGGTGAAACCCGCCGTCGCGGCTGCCGGAAGGCTCCGACGCAGTGATCCATGGAGCGCTTCCGAGCTACCGAACCCTCACCCGCCCTTCGGGCACCCTCTCCCGGCGGGAGAGGAGAACGAGCATCACGCGCTTCGCTTTTTCCTTACTCTCCCGGTGGGAGAGGGGAGGTCATCACGTGGCTTTCGCTTTGTCCTTACTCTGCCGGCGGAAGATGGGAAAGAGGACCATGTGGCTTTCGCGTTGTCCTTACTCTCCCGGCGAGAGAGGAGAACGAGCACACGCGGCTTGCGCTTTGTCCTTACTTTCCCGGCCATGCGGCTTTCGCTTTGTCCTTACTCTCCCGGCGGGAGAGGAGAACGAGCATCACGCGGCTTGCGCTTCGTCCCTCAACGATTGCATGTCGATCACGAAGCGGTACTTCACGTCGCTCTTGAGCATGCGTTCGTAGGCAGTGTTGATGTCGCGCATCGCGATCATCTCGATGTCGCAGACGATTCCGTGCTCGGCGCAGAAATCCAGCATTTCCTGGGTTTCGCGGATGCCACCGATCAGCGATCCGGCAAGCGCGCGGCGTTTGAAGATCAGGCTGAATACCTGCGGCGAAGGGTGCGGCGTGGCCGGAGCGCCGACCAGACACATCGTGCCGTCGCGTTTCAGCAGGCCGAGGTAAGCGTCGAGATCATGCGGTGCGGCGACCGTGTCGAGGATGAAATCGAACCTGCCGGCGTGCGTCGCCATCGCCCCGGCATCCCTGGAGATGACCACTTCATCCGCGCCGAGGCGCTTGCCGTCTGCAACCTTGCCGGGTGAGGTGGTGAACAACACCACGTGCGCGCCCATGGCGTGTGCCAGCTTGACGCCCATGTGACCAAGGCCACCCAGACCCACGATGCCGACCTTCGTGCCGGGCCCGACATGCCAATGCCGCAGCGGCGAATACGTGGTGATCCCGGCGCACAACAGCGGCGCGACTGCGGCGAGGTTGTCCTTGTGCGGGATGCGCAACACGAATCTTTCATCGACCACGATCTGCGTGGAATAACCACCGAAAGTATGGCCGCCGTCGGCGAGCTTGCCGTCGTAGGTGCCGGTGAAACCGTTTTCGCAGTAGTTTTCCTCGCCGGCCTTGCAGGACTCGCAGTGGCCGCAACTGTCCACCATGCAACCGACGCCGACGGTGTCGCCGACCTTGAATTTTCCGACCTCTCTGCCGACCGCGCTGACATTGCCGACGATTTCGTGGCCGGGCACGCACGGGTACTTCGTGCCGCCCCATTCATTGCGGGTGGTGTGCAGGTCGGAGTGGCACACGCCGCAATAGAGAATGTCGATGGCGACGTCGTGCGTACCGGGCGAACGGCGCTCGATGCCGTGCGGCCCCAACGGTTTGTCGGCGGCATGGGTGGCGTATGCGGGGGTGGTGGGCATTCGCAATTTCCTCGGTTCGTGTAGGGCGGACACTGTCCGCCACTTCTGCTCGTCATTCCGGGGCCATCGCCAATTTTTGGCGATGGAACCCGGAATCCAGCTTGTCATTCATTGCGACAGCAACAGCTGGATTACAAAGTCGGTCCCTGGACTCTTTGCCTTTCGGCCAACCTTCGGTTGTTCAAATTCGTTCCAGACGAATCTGTCCGGATTCTGCCTGCAGAAGCACAGGCACCCCGGAATGACGATTGAAAAAAAATCGAAGGCTCAGCCGGGGATCTTGTCCCGTACCGGCAGCTTCCAGTCCGGTCGCACGAAGTGGCAGGTGTAACCATCGGGAATGCGTTCAAGGTAATCCTGATGCTCCGGCTCGGCTTCCCAGAAGTCGCCCGCCGGTGCGACGTCGGTGACGACCTTGCCGGGCCACAAGCCTGACGCCTCCACATCGGCGATGGTGTCCTCGGCGATCCGTTTCTGCTCGTCGCTGGTGTAGAAGATTGCCGAACGGTAGCTGCTGCCGAGATCGTTGCCTTGGCGATTCACCGTGGTGGGGTCGTGAATCTGGAAGAAAAGCTCCAGCAGCTGGCGATAACTCGTCCGCGCGGGATCGAACACGATCTCGATGGATTCGGCGTGGCTGCCGTGGTTGCGGTACGTTGCATTCGGCACGTCGCCGCCGGAATAGCCGACCCGAGTGGAAACCACGCCGGGTTGCTTGCGGATCAGGTCCTGCATGCCCCAGAAGCAGCCGCCGGCAAGAATGGCGCGTTCGGTGGTCATGGAATGTTGCCTCCTGCTGGAGATTGGACTGGTCGATCGTTCTGGAACACACCCCTTCCAAAGGAAGGGGGTCGCCGCGTAGCGGCGGGGGGATGCGCTTGCATGGAGCAAAGCCACGTCCTCTCGCGTTGCGCGCGCGTTCGCTTACTCGCGCCATCCTTGGCGCTCGCCCTTTGGGCCGGCTAATGCCGTTCACGGCCGATCCAGTCGGCCGTAGTCGCTCCTCCCTTCCTTGGGAAGGGGAAGAGAAAATCATGTTTCAAACAATTCACGGTACTCGCCGTAGCCTTCCTTTTCCAGGTCCGCCAACGGCACGAAACGCAGCGACGCGGAATTGATGCAGTAACGCAGGCCGCCGGTTTCGCGCGGACCGTCGTCGAACACGTGGCCGAGGTGGCTGTCGGCGTGTTTCGAGCGCACCTCGGTGCGCCGCATGCCCAGGCTCGCATCCTGCCGTTCGAGGATGTTGCCGGTCTCGACAGGTTGACTGAAGCTGGGCCAGCCGCAATGGCTCGGGAACTTGTCCAGTGAAGTGAACAGCGGTTCGCCGGAAACGATGTCCACGTACAGGCCGGGTTCGGAATGTTCGTTGAATTCGTTCTTGAATGGCTGCTCGGTGGCCGACTCCTGGGTTACCCGGTATTGCAGCGGCGTCAAGTCTGCGAGCGCTTCGGATGTTTTGCGGTAATCGGCCATGGGGTGTCTGCCAGCTGTTCGATTGCATGCGTTGCGATTCTTTTCAGGTGGGGATGAATGGCTTGAACGCAAGCATGTCCCGGACTTCGGGTTGCACGGTTCTCGTCAGTCCGTTCGACGCCGGTCGCTTCCGCAACACGGTTTTCCCGCGCGATGCGGACAGGGCCGCATGTACACTTTGCCCCCCCTTTTGCCGACCCGGTTTTCCAGTCCATGAATGCCCCCCCTTCTTCTCCCGATGTCGCGAACCTGTTGCAAAAAGCGCGGGGGGAGCTGGCGCACAGGCAGTTCGATGCCGCTGCGGCAACCCTGGAATCGGTGCTGGCCAAGGCGCCCGCCGACGCTTCCGCGCTGGGCATGGCCGGCGCGGCCGCACAGATGCAAGGCCAGCATTACCGAGCGGTCGAATTTTTCCGCAAGGCGCTCGCGGTTCGGCCGCGTGACGCGCAGTTTTATGCGGGGATCGGTATTTCGCTGTTCGAGTGGGGGGATATCGCGGGTGCTGTCGAGGCCCTGCGGAATGCCTGCGAACTGGCGCCGAACGTGGCGGGCGCATGGTTCAACCTCGGTCGTGCACTCAAGTTGCAGCTGCACACCGACGAAGCGATCACTGCGTTGCAGCGGGCGCTGCAGCTCAACCCATCACACGTTTCCGCGCGGATCACCCTGGCCGATGTCGAGGCCAGCATCGGGCAAGTGGATGCGGCGGTCGCCGAATTGCGCGAGGTGCTGAGGGCGCACCCGGATCAGGCGCATGCGTGGTTCGCGCTGGCCAATGTCAAGGTGGCGCCGTTTTCCGGCGACGACGTGGTGGTGCTGCAGCGCAACTTCGACCGCGCCGCCGGCCCCGCGCAGGACCGCATACTGTTCGGATTCGCGCTGGCGCGGGCCCTTGAAGACCAGGGCGATTGGAGTGGCTCGTTCAGGGTGCTCGAGCTCGCCAATCGACTGCAACGGCAGCGGCAGCGCTGGGATGCACCCGCCCACCGCGCCCATGTCGAGGCCATCGAGAAGGCGTTTTCGGCGCCGCTACCCGCCCCGCTGGATCCGCGCCTGGGCAGCGAGGTCATATTCATTGCGAGTGCCCCGCGCTCGGGTTCGACGCTGGTGGAACAAATCCTGGCCTCGCATCCCGAGGTGGACGGCGCCAACGAGATCGAGGATCTGCCGAAGCTGATCGATGTCGAGTCCCAACGGCGCCACGACGCGTTCCCGCTGTGGGTGCCGATGATGGCTGCGGGTGATTGGCGGCGGCTGGGGGCCAAATACCTCGATGTTACTGCGCGCTGGCGGGTGCGCAAACCGCGTTTCACCGACAAGAACCTGGGCAACTGGAAGCGGGTGGGCGCGGCGCTGGCGATGTTGCCGTCGGCGCGGGTGGTGGTGGTACGTCGCGATCCGGTTGAAACCTGCCTTGCCTGTTACAGGCAGTGGTTTTCCAGTGGCACAGAGTTCGCCTACGACCTCGACGAAATGGCGGATTACTGCGTCGATTTTTTTCGGCTGACCCGGTTCTGGCTGCAGCGCCACCCCGACCGGGTATTCGATCTCGACTACGAGGCGCTGCTGGCCGATCCGGAAGCCGTGATCCGCCGGTTGCTGGAATTTTGCGGCCTGTCGTTTGATCCGGCGTGCCTGGCTTTCCACCAGACCCAGCGGACCGTCGTCAGCGCGGCGAGCGCCGGACAGGTGCGCCAGCCGCTGCAAAGTGCCACCGCGCGCGCCGCGCGCTACGGTCACTCACTCGACGGATTGCGACAGCGCCTGCAGGACGCGGGATTGGCAGTCGCGTCGCAGTGAGCAACATCATTCTGATTGGCGCTGCATAGCCTGCATACCAACAAAGGGGGAAAGTCAGGATCGACATCTGGATTCCGGGTTCCACCCGCAAACGGCGCGGGTGGCCCCGGAATGACAAGGGGTTTGGTCGGTTGGAAATCGATCTGTCCGATGAGGCGAGCGTGCTCGCGACGAACGCGGTGCTGTCACGTGTGCTGACGCGCCAGGAATGCGATCGACAGCTTTGTGTCATTTCCCTGAAGCGCCTGTAAACCAACGCTTGCATTTAGGTTAATTCGGGGTTAATGTCGCGCTCGCACTGTCGCGAGGGACAGTGCAAACCGCTTCCGGCAACACGGTGTTGTCGGGGGTATCGACAGCGGGTTCCGTACCGTTCCGGGGAGAAACGAGGCGGGAACCGCATTGGCTGCTACCTTCGGGGGTGCACGTCTCATGAGTGACAAGTCTCGGCGCGGTTCGCGCAATTGCATGTTCCGGCGCAAGGCGCTGGCTTTGGCAATCGGGGGTTCCATCACGTTGGCGTTCGCGGGCGGCGCATTTGCGCAGGCCACTACGGGCACCATCCGCGGAACCGTTCCGGTTGCCCCCAATGAAACCATCCAGATCACCGGCACCGGCGGCTTCAACCGTACCATCACGGTCGGCCCGTCGGGCACCTACTCGGTCACGCTGCCGGTCGGCATCTATACGGTGACGCTGTTGCAGAACGGCAGTGTCGTCAAGACCCGCCAGAACGTGTCGCCGGCGGCAGGTGGCTCGGTGGCGGTCGACTTCGCGCGCACCGCGAATGCCCAGAACGTGCAGACCCTGTCCACCGTCAACGTGGTGGCCACGGCGATCCCGGCGATCGACGTCACCACCACCAATGTGGTGACCACCACCACGGCGAGGCAGCTGGAAGCGTTGCCGTTGTCGCGTTCGTCGGGTTCAATCGCGTTGCTGGCACCGGGCGTGTCCGAAGGTGCGCCGATGCTGGGCAGTGGCCCGCTGGGCTCGCAGTTGCTGGTGTTCGGCGGCGCTTCGGTGGCCGAGAACGCCTATTACATCGACGGCATGAACA
>JBOHYV010000084.1:0-8632 GCA_050738135.1 Rhodanobacteraceae bacterium
GTTAGACGCGAGCCCATGCAGGTAGTCGTTCCAGGCGTCCACGTTGCGGGTGGGTTTCGCCGCGAGCGTTTGCTGCTCGCGTTCGCTGAGTTTGGCGTGCAGCGACTGCGCGATCTGCTGCGCCACCTCGCCTTCCACGCCGAACACGTTGTCGAGCGTGCGGGTGTAGGCGTGTGCCCACAGGTGGGCGTCGGTCTTCGCATCGATCAACTGCACGTTGATCAATACCCGATTGCCGACCTTCTGCACGCTGCCTTCCAGGATGTTGGCGACCGCCAGCTGCCGTGCGACCACTCTCAGGTTGTCTGGATGGCTGGCGTATTTTTCGGTCGAGGTGCGCGAGATGACCTTGAGATCGCCGATGTCCGCGAGCTTGGTCAGGATCATGTCCTGCATGCCTTCGGCGAAATAGCGGTTGTTCGGGTCCGCGCTCAGGTTCTCGAACGGGAGTACCGCGATGGATTTCGGTTCGACCTTGATCAAACCCGCCATCGTCTGCGGAAGCGCCAGTTTGTTGGTGGCGGTGCCTTGCGTCGTCGTGGCCGGCTTGGCCGAAGCGTGGCTTGCAGCAACCATGCTGCTGGCGGGCACAACCTTCGACGGCGCAGCGACCGGACCACGATGCCATTGCCAATAGCCGAGACCCACCACGATCGCGATCGCGGCGCCGATGATGCCGACCGTCAAGGTGCCGTGCGGACCTCGCCGCAACACCGGCTGGCCCTCCGGTGCGGTACGCACGAGGCCTTGTGGCGTGGCATCGAACGCCCACGCCAGCACCAGCGCCACCGGAAACCCCGCCAGCACCAGCAGCACCAGCAGGCGCACCGACCAGTCGGGAATTTGGAAGAAAGGAAAAACCTGCGTCGCGATCTGGATCAGCAGCCAGCCGACCACGGCGTACACCGCGGCCACCCGGAATACATGTCGCCGACGCAATTCGCGCAACCAGGATTTCGCCATGACCGGGTACCCCCACTCCTGCGATCGCAAGCCTTCGCTGCTGCACTACCCGCGCTGATGCGCCCGCCGGGATGGAACGCGCCACGACGCGTAGCGCTTCCGCACCAGCCGATGGGTGCATCAATACGAGCCGCCTCAATAACCGCAACACCAGCATAGCAATATGCGAGGCCGGCCGTACGTCCCGCCGCGGAGCACGCCAAGAGCCGAAATCGATCGCAGGC
Source organism: Rhodanobacteraceae bacterium (assembly GCA_050738135.1). GTDB lineage: Bacteria > Pseudomonadota > Gammaproteobacteria > Xanthomonadales > Rhodanobacteraceae > 66-474. Next base: position 1,188 of record JBOHYV010000084.1, read on the forward strand.
GTCGAGCCATGGCGCCCGGCGGAAGCCGCTGCGAGGATTCAGCCCTACCGCATCGCCACGGCGTCGGTGGTGAACGGAGTTCCCTGCTTTTCATCCCCCTTCCGCAGGAAGGCGCGAAAGTTGACGCTTGCACGCTTGTCTTCCCCCTTCCGCAGGAAGGGGGATCGAGGGGGATGGCCTTTTACCTCATTGCGATGGCATCCCCCCGATGCTGCGCATCGACCCCTTCGTGCCGAAGGGGTGTCGCAACTACCGCAACGCCACCGCGTCGGTGGTGGTGGGCAGGCCGACCTTCTTGCAGAACGCCGCGAAACGCGGGTCGTTGCGGTAGCGCAGGATCGCAGGGTCGTACAGCAGCTCGTTGACGCCAGGATCGTGGTTGGCGCGGGCGTGTTCCAACCATTCGAACATGTTGTCCGGATCGCGGCGCAGCGCGTAGAGCTCGGCGATCTGGTAGGCGCCCGTACTCGCATCCTTGTCGACCACGGTTCGCAGCGCGGCATCCGCGGCAGCATGATCAGCGCCGATCTGGAGGGCGAACGCGAGGGGTATGCGACGCCAAAAGCCGGGCGGCTGTTGTCGCGCTTCCTTGAGCGCAGCGGTGGCGTCGCCGCGCATCGCCTCCGTATAAACCAGTTCCATCCGGTCGAAGTAATTCTCCGGCTGAAGTTCGAGTTCCTTGCGCCAAGCCTGCACGGACTCGTCCATGCGACCCAGCGCCCGCAGAAAAAAAGCGAGAGAACCGTAGCATCCGGCGCACAATGGATCGGTTGGCAATCCCTGGCGGATCAAGTCGACGGCCCGGCGGACCTGACCCAAGGTTGCGAGCCGATTGGCCAAGCCCCCGAAATTCTTGTTCGGCGCAAGCTGGTACGCGCGCTGAGCTTCAACCAAGGCGCCCGCCTGATCGTGATCGGCCGACGCAAGAATGAAGGCGTTGTCGGCGTGGGCCGCCGCAAGGTCAGGATTCAGCTTCAACGCCGTGTGAACAGTCGCGCGCGCCTTGGCCCAGGCTTGGTCGGCTTCACGTCCGCCGAGGAAATTTCCGGCAAGATTCGACCATGTGTAGCCCTCGGCAGCCCAGGCCAATGCATAGCGCGGATCACGATGGATGGCACTTTCATAAAATCCGATCGCCTTTTGCTGGTCGGTCTCCGTTTGTCGCGCATCGTAGAACCGGCCTTGCAGAAAATCGTTGTAGGCGGCGAGATTGCCACTACCAGGACGATCGCTCTGCACGACCGCGCCGGGCGTGGCCAGCAGTTTCGTTTGCAGCGCCTCCGCGACGGCCTTGGTGATGGCGTCCTGCAGCGCGAACAGGTCCTTGTATGGTTTGTCGTAGCGCTGCGACCACTGCACATGGCCATTGGCCGCGTCCACCAACGTTGCGGTGACACGCACCTCGTCGCCCGCACGTTGCACGCTGCCTTCCAGCAGGTGCGCGACGCCAAGCCTTTTGCCTATCTGCGCGCTCGACTGCTTGCTCTTGCGGAACTGGAACGACGAATCGCGGCTGATGACTTCCAGTCCAGCCAACTGCGAAAGGGTCGTGATCAGATCTTCCGACAGGCCGTCGGAGAAGTACTGTTGGTCCGAGTTGCCGCTTTCATTGACGAACGGCAGCACCGCGATGGATTTGGCGGGAATGGGCTCGGCGAAGATTGGCCCCGGATTACGCTGCGCTGCATCCAGGCTACTTTTACCGGGTAGCCCGGATGAAGCCGCGCCAGCGGCGGAATCCGGGATGATGTTCCCCGAATGACGCTGCGCTCCATCCGGGTTACGCACCGCCGCGACTTTTGTCGGCGTCGCCGATGAACCCGCCCTCCCGAAATGCCACAGCAATCCACCACCGATCGCCAGCGCCAGTGCAATCAACAACAGTTCGGCGCCCGACATGTGCTGCGCCCCACGCTCGCCGTGATACCACGCCAACAACAACACGACGACAAAACCCAGCACCAGCACCCCGAACACCAGATGCATCACCAGATGCGGCCAGTCGTAGCTGTCCGCCACCACGTCGATCACCTGGATCAGCGCGAAGGCAAACGCGATGTACGCGATTGCCCACTGCACAATCTTGCGTTGCTTCAGACGGGCAAGGAATTCAGTCATGGCGGAATCCCAAAAAATTCGTCATTCCTGGGCGCTCCGCAGAAGTGAGCCCGAAATCCTGCTTTCATCGGAACCACGCCGCACAACCTGGATCCCGGATGCCGCTTTTGCCGGCCCCGGGATGAGGAACAGGAAAGATGAGGCGCTGGGCAGTTGTTCACGGCATCGCCTTGGCATGGGTGATGGTTGGCAGACCGACCTTCTTGCAGAATGCAGCAAAGCGCGGGTCGTTCCTGTAACGCAGGATGAACGGGTCGGCGAGTAATTCCTCGATGCCTCCATCGCGCTGCGTCCAGGCGCGATCCAGCCACTTGAAGGTGTTGTCCGGGTCGTGACGCAAGGCATAAACCTCTGCGATCTGGTACGCACTCGTTTCAGCCCCCTGCGCGATCAAATCCTGCAAGGCCGTATCGGCTTCCGCGTGATCCGGCCCGATCTGTGCGGCCAACGTGATCCCGAAAAACCGCCATCCTAGGTTCGGCTCTTCACGGGCAAGCGCCATCGCCCGCCGCGCATCACCACGCAGCACTTCCACCTCGGCCAGACGCATATAGCTGTTGATCACACGTGGATTCAACGCAAGTGCCCTGTGGACCGCCCGTTCCGCGTCATCTAGCTGCCCGTTGGCGACAAGCATGTCGCTGAGCCACAACCAGCCCTTGACATTCCTCGGATCGATCTCGAGTACAGCGCGCCGCAAGGCAATCGCATCCCGGAGCTGACCCAGCGTCGCCAACACGTCGGCCAGCGCCGCCTTCGCCCCAGTGTTTCCCGGCGCCAACTGCAGGGCTCGTCGGTACTCGGCCTCAGCGCCGTACCAGTCAAAATCCATCGAGTACAGCAGGAACCCGTGACCCACGTGCGCGGCAGCGAGATTCGGATCCAGTGTCAAGGCAGCGTTGATCGCCGCGCGGGCCTGGGCAATATCACGGGGGCCATCCACGGCCGTGTGGCCAAACCGGTACCTGCCGACCCAGCACTGCGACAACCTGACATAGGCGAGCGCATAACGCGGGTCCAGCCGAATGGCCTTCTGGAAATCGGCCATTGCACCGTGGTTGTCGCACAAATCGCCGAGCACCATGCCTGCCTGCCCTTGCAGGAATGCCGCGTACGCCGCGAGATTGCCGCTGAGCGGACGATCACTCTGCACCGCCGCGCCAGGCGCGACCATCAATTTCGCCTGCAGCGCATCGGCGACGGCCTTGGTGATGGCGTCCTGCAGCGCAAACAAATCCTCGTATGGCTTGTCATAGCGCTGCGACCACAATACCCGCCCGTTGGTCGCGTCAACCACTGTCGCCGTGATCCGTACCTCGTTGCCTACGCGTTGCACGCTGCCCTCCAGCAGGTGTGCCACGCCCAGCAGACGGCCGATCTCGGACGCGCTGTCCTTGCTGTTGCGGAACTGGAACGCCGAGTTGCGGCTGATGACTTTCAGCCCTGCGAACTGCGAGAGCGCCGTGATCAAATCTTCCGACAGGCCATCGGAAAAGTACCGCTGATCCTTGTTGCCGCTTTCGTTCTCGAACGGCAGCACCGCGATCGACCTGGCGGGAATCGGGACGGCGGCCGGCGCCAGCGTGATGCCCTTGATCGTGATATCGCGATGCAACACGAACAGATTGCTGAGCAGCAGCACCACCGCCACCGCGAGCACCCCGATGATCCAGCGATCGAGTTTGCGCCCGGTCTGGCGTACGATCGATTCATCGGGCGGCACCTCGGATTCGCGTTTGAGCCCGTGCGGCGTGAATTCATAGAACCACGCGAGCGCAACCCAGAACGGAAACCCGATCGCGCACGCGATCACGAACCAGCGCGTCGTTTCGGCCGGCAATCCAAACGTCGGACTGAGCTGAGAGATGCCCTGCGCCAGCGCCCACACCGCGCCGACATACAGCACCGCGGCACGCAGCACATTGCGGCGTCTCAGTTCCCGCCAAAAGCCCGTGCCACCCATAGCCGGCCCCGCTCCCGGAACGCCCCGTGCTGCATGCTTCCGGGCGCCATTCTGGCACGGTGCGTGCGGGGTTTCAGGTGTGCCGGCCGGACAGCATCACGGCATCGTGGAGGCAGCCGTCAACCCGCCATGACCCGGTTCCCCGACCAACGGGAGTCGAATGGCGTTTCGGCCATGGCGGCGACAAGCCTTCGATCGGTCGTGATCAGGAGCACGCCGGCACGTGCGGTCGCCGCGACATGACCGGCGCAGTACGGCGTGAGCCGCCGGACAGGCGCAATGTCGAGCGCCGAAGACGCCAGCATTCGATGTCAATTCGAGACCGCGGCCGGCGGGTTGTCGTGGGTGGCTGCCGGTTCGCCCCCGGCGTATTTCTTCAACAACGCCTGGAAGCGTGGATCGTGACGAATGGGATCCCAGACGGGATCGAGATTCAGTAGCGAGGGAGTCAAACGGGTATTTCTGAATCCGCTGCCGACGCTGGAATCGTCGGCCAGCAGTTGCGTGAGGGTGTCGATGGCTTTCGAATTCCGGCCCAATGCGAGTTGAATTTTCGCCACGACCATCTTGTCGATCGGAATGCCGGCTTCTTCATGGGAGCGTTGATCCATCGCGATGGCCATGTGGACTTGCCGCATGGCGGCATCGGCGTTGCCGAGGCGCGCATAGGCAAGGCCGAGTTCCGCATGATCGTATCCGTTGAGGTCGTTGCCGGACGCAGTGATCATGCCGATCATGGTGCGATAAAGCACACGCGCCTCCGGCAACTTGCCGGCTAGCCATTCGATGTTCGCGCGCGCAGCCGTCAAGGTGAGAGCGGCGGGACCGTGTGTGAATTTTCCGGTGTATCGCAGAGCCAGCGTGCGCGCGGTGGCGTACTGGCGCTGATATAACAACAACCGGATGCGCGCGGTCACGACGTCCACGTTGACCGGTGTGCCTGGCGCCATGTGGTCGAGTACCCTCGTGGCCGACACCACATCTGCATTCTGGATAACGTCGAGTCGGCTCAGGGTCATATAGGCTTGGACATTCTGCGGGTTGATGGCAAGGGCCCTGCGCTGCGCCTGACGTGCTGCGGCATAGTCGCCCGTGTCCCACAACATCAACCCCAATTGAAACTCGGAGAAGCTGTCGGTCGGGTCCAATTCCGTGGCGCGGCGCAGCGCCGTGGCGGCAGCATGGAAATGACCAAGGTGTGCGTCACTGATGGCCAGTACGGAGAGGGCACCCGGATCATTGGGGCGCAGATCGACGGCCTGCTGGGCTTGATCGTGCGCTGCCTGGATATCGTGGTAGAGAAAGCGCTGCACACCGGCCATGGCGATGTGTGCTTCGGGCAATTTCAGCGCCAGAGCCAACGCGCGTTTGGCGGCCCCCTCGGCCGCACGCAGGTTGGCTTCGCTGCGGTTCACGCCCCAGTAGCGGGCTCTCGTGCGGTCGCTCGACAATCCTGCCCAAGCCAGCGCAAACTTCGGGTCCGCCGCCACGGCCTTTTGCGCCGCGGCGATGGCCTGCGGCAAATAGTTCGCCCAGTCGCCCTTGGCTGCTTCGTTGTTAAAGTGCAGCGCCCGCAGAAAGTGGTCATACGCCTGCGGATTGGCCGTGGGCACACTTGCCACGCGCGCTGTTTCCGCAGCCGTCAGCTTGGCGTTCAAGGCTTGCGCGACTTTACCGGCGACCTCACCTTCTACACCGAAGATGTTGGTGAGGTTGCGCTGGTAGCTTTGCGCCCAGATGTGGCTGTCGGTTTTCGCGTCGATCAACTGCACGTTGATCAAGACCTGCTTGCCGGCCTTCTGCACCGACCCTTCGAGGATCGTCGCCACGCCGAGCTGCTGGCCGATGGTCTTGAGGTCGTCCGGATGGCTTGCATACTTCATCGTCGAGGTGCGTGAGATGACCTTGAGGTCGCCGATGTCGGCCAGCTTGGTCAGGATCAGGTCCTGGATGCCGTCGGCAAAGTAGGCATTGCCCTTGTCGGTCGAAAGGTTCTCGAACGGCAGCACGGCGATGGACTTGGCGGGGATGGGTGCGGCGATGATTGGCCCCGGATTGCGCTGCGCTTCATCCGGGCTACCTGCGATGTGTAGCCCGGATGAAGCCGCCTTGACGGCGGAATCCGGGGGTTTCGCTGCGGCCGCCCCCGCGCCATCCGGGCTACGCGTTTCGGCTACTTGCGCAGATGATGTCAGCGAGGAACGGGCGCGCGGCGCAGGCAGCTGCCACCACGCCACGCCGACGACAGCCGCGAGCACGACGCCGATCACGCCGACCACGACGCCGGCGCGACGGGAGGGTCGCCCGGATGTGACGGCGACGCCTTCGGCCGCGGCATCGGTTTTCACGATGCCCGCCGGCGTGACATCGAACGCCCACGCCACCACCAGCGCGATCGGAAAGCCGACCAGGATCACCAGCACCACGGCCTGCTCGATCCAGTCCGGCAGATGGAACACGGGGAAGACTTGCGTCGCGGCCTGGATCAGCAGCCAGCCGACGACCACATAGGCCGCAGCGACGCGGTATACGTGACGGCGCCAGAAACCCCTGCTGCCCATGCCGGCCCCGCTTGCAGAGCGTACGTTTCCGCGCACTTTAGCGCGTCATTCAGGTATACGGGGACAGGGGCGCGGGTCGGCCAACGCCCAACCCATCGACCTCGAAGCGGGAAGGGCGGCCCAGGGCCGCCCTTCCCGGAATCGCGGGATGGACGTTGCCCCGCCAATGCGGCGGACGCTGTCCGCCCTACTTCATCGCGATGGCGTCGGTGCTCGTCGGCAGTCAGGTTTTCTTGTGGAAAAAACGAACGACGCAGGGCACTGGCCGCCAACGCGGCGGACGATGCCCGCCCTACTTCATCGCGATGGCGTCGGTGCTCGTCGGCAGTCAGGTTTTCTTGTGGAAAAAACGAACGACGCAGGGCAGGTATTGCCCGCCAACGCGGCGGACGCTGTCCGCCCTACAGTAAATGTTCTATCGCCGCGCGCTCCTCGCGCAGTTCCTTGTCGGTGGCGTCCATGCGCGCGCGCGAGAAATCGTCGATCTTGAGACCTTGCACGATTTCGTATTTGCCGTCCTTGCAGGTAACCGGATAACCATAGATCACGCCGGGCCGGATGCCGTAGGAACCGTCGGACGGAATGCCCATCGACACCCAGTCGCCTGCGGCGGTGCCGAGCGCCCATGAATGCATGTGATCGATCGCGGCGTTGGCGGCCGAGGCCGCCGAGGACGAACCGCGCGCCTTGATGATCGCCGCGCCGCGTTTCTGCACGGTCGGGATGAATTCCTGTTCGTACCATTGCTGGTCGACCTGCGACAAAGCCGGCTTGCCCTTGACCGTCGCGTGGTGGATGTCGGG
>JBOHYV010000085.1:0-8598 GCA_050738135.1 Rhodanobacteraceae bacterium
TTGGCCAATGCGGTCGGCGCGAAGAAGTCATAGTCGACTTCACCCTCGAAACCCCGGTTGCGGGTATCGCCGGAGTTCACTTCGATCACGTCCGTGGCATTGATGTGCTGCGCCTCGATCCGGTTCCGGAAATTGATCCAGAACACGCTGACGTCGTAGTACAGCCCGGTCACCGGCACGCCGTGCACGCCGGCTTCCCATGAAAGCGCGGTTTGCGGATTGGGTGCGCTGTCGGGCAGCACGTTGGCGAATGGCGAGCCCATGTCGAGGAAACGCAAGGGACGCCAGCCCTTGGAAACGTTGAGGTAGGTCTCGTTGCCCTTTCCGAAATCGTTGCCGATGCCGAGGCCGAACAGCGGTACCGTGCGCGAATCGGACTGGTTGATCAGTGGGCGCGACAGGAACGGCGGCCTCACGGATTCGTCCACCGACACGCGTTCCTTCTCCAGCCGGATCGAGGGCACGATGTGGATTTCGTGCGGCAGGCGGAATACGTTTTCGGCGAACACGGAGTAGTAATCCGACTGGCGCTTCTGACTCAGGCGCGGCACACCGGTGCGATCGTGGCGGTCCACGTACAGGTCGGTATCCGTCCATTGCCGCCACGGATCGTTGCCGTGGAACAGCACGGTGCCGGCGGTGAAGGCGTTGCCGAGGCCCCACTTCTTGCGCACGCGCAGGTCCACGCCCTGGGTACGATATTGCTCGTCCTGCAGCGTGGTGCTCGCGGGCGGCGGTTGTGGCGGCAGCGCGCCGTTCGCCGCGCGGCTGTCCTGGGCCTGGTACACCGCCCACAGCTTGCCGGTGAACAGCCAGCCGTTGTCCCATTCGCGTTGATGGCCCAGCACGATCTGGTAACGGTCAACCCAGTCGCGGTTCCACGGCGTCGGCGTCGCGCCCGGATCGGCCAGCCACTGCGGATAACTCATCCGGCCCGCGTCGCCGGAATCGGCGTCGATCACGTGTACGTCCAGCCACGAGTACTGGTGGTCATTGGGCCGGTGTTCGATGTACAGATCGGCTTGCCGCATCTGTGACTGGTCGTTCCGGCGGGTGCCGTCGCTGCGCACGTAGGCGGCGTCGGCGCGGTACGTCCAGTTGCCCGCGCTGCCCTGCAGCACGTTGTAGGTCGAATACAAACCGTGGTCGCCGAGAACCTGCTCGGTGCTGGCGGCGAACGGCGTGCCGGGTTTGGGTCGCCTGGATACCAGATTGATCACCGGCGCGGGCTCGGGCCCATACAACAAGCTGGAACCGCCGCGGATCAGCTGGATCGCCGACAGGCTTTGCGAAAGCGGCATCACGTAGAGCGTCGGAAATCCGATCCAGTCCGATTCGAGTGGAATGCCGTCCTGCATCACCAGCACGTATTCCGATTCCTGCGGATTGCCGAGCCCGCGGTAACTCAGGTTGAACTGGGTCGGCGTCGGTTGCTGGGAAACCAGCACGCCGGGAGAGCGCGCCAGCAACTGTTGCAGGTTGTTGTCGATCACCGTGGGCTGCATGTCCAGATGCGTGACCGTGGTTTTCTTGGTGACGGTGATCTTCGTGCCGGCGACTTCCGGCATCTGGTGCTTCAGTTTGGCCTTGACGTACTTGCGCCAGTCGTAGGGCTGCTTGCCGCGAACAACGATCGTCGGCAGGGTTTGTGGCGTCTGCTGCTGGCCGGCAGCAGAACCATTCGTGGTCTGGGCGGTGGCCAAGCCGGTGGCGAGGGCCAGCGCGGTGGCCAGGGAGATCCTGGTCATGTGGGAAACAGTCATCCGGGTTCACGCGCAATGCAAGCCTTCCTTTATCGCGGATGTCGCGTCGCAATGCCATAGGCCATAGGTTTACCCCGCCGCGGTGTGCAAATCAGGTTGTGCGCATTGAAACGCGGTCTCTATACTGGCCGGCGGATTGCACACTGACGATGATTCGTCACTCGGGGTAAAGGAGGGCGGGATGAAGGTCTTTCCGGTATTGCTCGGACTTGCGGTCGCGGGATTGCTTTGCGGTGTGCCGGCGGCGGCGCGGGCGCAGACGTACAACCCCCGAATGTTTTCGCAGATGCAGTGGCGACCGATCGGGCCATTGCGCGGCGGGCGTGGGCGCGCGGTCGCCGGCGTGCCGAGCGAGCCGAACGTGTTCTACATCGGCAACGACGATGGCGGGGTGTGGAAAACCACCGACTACGGCAACAGCTGGTTTCCGATCTTCGACAAGCAGCCGACCAGCTCGATCGGCGCGATCGCAGTGGCGCTGTCCGATCCCGACGTCATTTACGTCGGCACCGGCGAAAGCAACATCCGCCCCGATCAGGCAACCGGCATGGGCATGTACAAGTCCACCGATGCCGGCAAGACCTGGAGCTTCAGCGGCCTTCGGCAAACCGAAGACATCGCGATGATCGCGGTGGACCCGCACAACCCCGACCGCGTGTTCGCGGCGGCGATGGGGCACGTCTACGGCCCCAACAAGGAGCGCGGCATTTTCCGTTCGCTGGATGGCGGCAAGACCTGGAAGAAGGTGCTGTACATCAACGCGTACACCAGCGGCGATGACATCGAGATGGACCCGAAGAATCCCGACGTCCTGTACGCCACGATGTGGCAGCAGCAGCAGGCGCCGTGGGAGAACGGCCAGTTCGGCGGCACCGACGGCGGCATCTTCAAGTCCACCGATGGCGGCAATACCTGGACCCGGCTCGACAAGGGGCTGCCGAAGGTGCAGCAGGCGTTGCTGCGGATCGCGCCCAGCAATCCGGACATCCTGTATGCGTCGGTATCGAGCGGACCGGGTGCGCCCGACGGTGAAGTGGGGATCTATCGTTCCAACGATGCGGGCGCGAACTGGTTCAAGGTCACCAATGACCGGCGACCGGCCGAACGCATCGGCGGCGGCGACCTGCCGCCCTTGGCGATCGATCCGAAGAATCCGGACATCGTGTACAGCAACACGCCGGTGGTGTGGAAGTCCACCGACGGCGGCAAGACCTGGACGGGGTTCCGTGGCGCGCCGGGCGGCGACGATTACCAGCAGACCTGGATCAACCCGAACAACCCGGACATCATGGCGATCAACAGCGACCAGGGTGCGATCGTCACGGTCGATGGCGGCAAGACCTTCACGAACTGGTACAACCAGCCGACCGCCGCGATGTACAAGATCGGCATCGACCGGACCTGGCCGTACCAGGTGTGCGGCGGCCAGCAGGACAGCGGCTCGGCGTGCGTGCCGGTGCGCGGCAACGACGGCGAATTGACGGCGCACGACTGGCATCCGGTCGGTGTCCCGGAATACGGCAAGGCTGCGCCCGACCCGTTGCACCCGAACTTGATCTATGGCGATGGCAACAGCGGAATCACGCGGTACGACCGCGACACCGGCCAGATCGCGGACGTGTCGCCGGTAGCCGTGCGCGGAAGCCAATTCGGCCGCGCGAATCGCACCATGCCGTTGATGTTCTCGCCGGTGGACCTGCATCGCTTGTACTTTGCCACCAATGCGGTGTGGCAGACGGACAATGGTGGCCAGAGCTGGAAGCGGATCAGCCTCGACCTCACACGCAAGCACTGGAAGGATCCCGCGAACGTCGGCAAGTACGTTGATACGGACGCCGCCAAGCCGACCGACCGTGGCGTCGTGTACTCGCTGGCCCCGTCACCGTTGAACAAGAACCTGATCTGGGCGGGTACGACCGATGGCCTGATCTGGGTCACGCACGACGGCGGCACGCACTGGAGCAACGTCACGCCGCCGCAGTTGAAGCCGTGGTGGCGGGTATTCAGCATGGCAGCCAGCCACTTCGATCCGAACGTGGCGTACGCCGCCATCAGCACCATGTGGCTGGACCAGATGCGCCCGGAGCTCTTCCGGACGGAAGATGGCGGCAAGCACTGGACAGAGATCGACCACGGCATCACCCCGGATGCCGCGACCAACGTGATCCGCGAGGATCCGGAACGCAAGGGCCTGCTGTTCGCCGGTAGCGAAACCCAGGTGTGGGTGTCGTTCGACAACGGCGACCACTGGCAATCGCTCAGGCTCAACATGCCGGCGGTTTCGGTGCGCGACCTGAAGGTCTACGGCAACGATCTGATCGCGGCAACCCACGGGCGCGGTTATTACGTGCTGGATGACATCACGCCGCTCAGGCAGATCGACGCACAGGTGGCGCAGGCGCCGGCAACGCTGTACAAGCCTGAAACGGCCGTGCGCGTGCGCTTCGACATGAATCCGCCGACGCCGTGGCGGATTCCCGCACTGCCCAATCCGCCGCCGGGCGCGGTCATCGATTACTACCTCGCCGACAGCGTCAGCGGGCCGGTGACGCTGGATATCTACACGTCGGGCGGCAAACTCGTCCGGCACTTTTCCAGCGCGGACCCGCAGAAACCGATCGATCCGAAGGCGCTGCGGGTGCCTGCATGGTGGCCGCGTCCGCCGATGAACCTGTCGACGGCGGCGGGGATGCATCGGTTTGTGTGGAACATGCACTGGCAGCCCATGCCCGGATCCTTGCAATTCCTGGACATGGGGGAGGCGGTCAAGCACAACACGCCGATTTCGCCCAACGCGCCGTGGGTGACGCCGGGCAACTACACGGTGAAGCTCACGGTGGACGGGCACACGTATTCCCGACCGCTGAGCGTGAAGATGGATCCGCGGGTAAAGACGTCGACGGCGGACCTCCAGAAGCAGTTCGACGCTTCGATGCAGGCCTACGACGAAGCGGTGCAGGCGAGCAGCACGCTGGGTCAGGTGCGCGCTCTCGAGAAGCAGATCGCGTCGCGCAAACCTTCGGCCAAACTCGACGCGTACCGCAAGCAGCTGGAAACACTGTCCGGTCCGAAAGCATCTTCGCGGTTCGCGTTCTTCTTCCGTCGCGGACCGCCGACGCTCGGCAGCATCGGAGGCTCGTTGCAGATGCTGATGCGCCAGATGCAGGGTGCGGACGTGGCGCCGACCGAGACGGAGCTGGCGGCGCTGGAGACGACTGGTCGGGAATTGAAGACGATGACGTCACGCTGGGACCAGCTCAAGGGACAGCCGCTCGCTGCGTTGAACCACTCGCTGAAACAGGCTAGCCAGCAGCCGCTGGTGCTGGTCAAGGCCGCGGCGCCGCTCAACTGGGATGCAGGGTGGATCACCACCGATCGCGATCAGGAAATCCGGTAAATGGCGGGTTGCGACGAAGAGCTGGGAATCGTGGCTGATCGAATCGGAGCACGCGCAATGCCTTGCAAAAAGAGTGTAATCAGAACAATCGGGTGGGGTTTGCTTGCAGTGGTTCTGGCGGTCGCCCTGCCTTCCGTTCCGGCGCGCGCGGCGCAATTCAATCCGGATTTGTTCTCGGGCATGCATTGGCGGCACATCGGGCCGTTCCAGGGCGGCCGTGCGGTGGCCGTGACGGGCGTCCACGGCCAACCCGACGTTTTCTACCAGGGCGCGGTGGACGGCGGGATCTGGAAAACCAGCAACGCCGGCTGGACCTGGGAGCCGCTGTTCCAGCATGAACCGGTTGCGTCGATCGGCGCGATCGCGGTGGCGCCTTCCGATCCGGACATCATCTATGTCGGCACGGGCGAGGCCGATCCGCGCTCGGAGATTTCCTATGGCGACGGCATGTACAAGTCCACCGATGCGGGCAAGACGTGGACCCACATCGGTCTCGACAAGAGCATGCACATCGGCACCATCATCGTGGATCCGCACAACCCGAACCGGTTGTTCGTGGCCGCGCTGGGCAACGTCTACGCAGCCAATCCCGAGCGCGGCATTTACCGCTCGCTGGATGGCGGCAAGATCTGGAAGAAGGTGCTGTACAAGAATGCGAACGTCGGCGGGATGGATCTGGCGTTCGATCCCGACAATGCACGGATTGTCTACGCCACGCTCTGGGCCACCCGACGGCCGCCGTGGAGCGTGTATCCGCCCTCCAATGGTCCGGGCGCCCGGATTTTCAAATCCAGCGACGGCGGCACCACCTGGAAACAACTGACCCAAGGGTTGCCGAGCGTCGGCGTCGGCAAGATCGGCATCGCCGTGGCGCCGAGCGATCCGAATCGAGTGTACGCGATCGTCGACGCGAACAAGGGCGGGCTGTATCGCTCCGACGATGCCGGTGCCACCTGGAAGTTGATGGACAGCGAAGCCCGCGTCTGGGGGCGTGGCTGGTATTTCGGCCGCGTCACGATTGACCCGAAAAACGAAAACACCTTGTACGTGATGAATACCACCACGTACCGCTCCACCGACGGCGGCAAGACCTTTGTTGCATGGAAGGGCGCGCCGTCCGGCAACGATTACCACGAGTTGTGGATCGACCCCGCCAACCCGAACCGGATGGCGCTGAGCAGCGACATGCTGGGTACCGTGATCACCGTGGACGGCGGCAAGATCTGGAGCACCTGGAACAACCAGCCGACGGCGCAGTATTACCACGTGTATGCCGACAACCAGTATCCGTTCTGGGTGGGCGGCGCCGTGCAGGATACCGGCGGACATTCCGTCGCGAGCGATGTGCGGAGCGGACGCATCACCTACCGGAACAAGCAGCGCACCTGCACCGGCGGCGAAAGCAATGACGTTGCGGTCGATCCCCTGAGTGTCGCGGAACTCTACGGCATCAGTTTCGGCGGCGGCCCCGGCAAGTGCAACATGTTGACCGGCACCAGCCAGAGCATTTCACCGCTGGTGGCGTATCCGGATCAAACCTTCCGGCACGGCTGGACCACGCCGGTCGCGTTTTCGATGGCGGACAAGCACGCGTTTTATTTCGCGAACCAGTTCCTGTGGCAGACCACCGATGGTGGCGAGACCTGGAAGAAGATCAGCCCCGACCTGGCTCGCAAGCGTCCCGGCATTCCGTCCAATCTCGACCCCACCACGGCAGCCGACACAAGCTTCGACCAGCAGAGCAAGGGCTCACGCTGGGGGTTCATTTACACGATCGCGCCTTCGCCTGTGCAGGCCGACACCCTCTGGGCGGGCACGGATGACGGCCTGATCTGGGTGACGCGCGACGACGGCGCGCATTGGAGCAACGTCACGCCGAAATCGGTGGGCGCGTGGAGCAAGGTCATCATGCTGGGCGCCTCGCACTTCGATGCGGACACCGCGTATGCCGCGATCGACCGGCATCGCCTGAACGATTTCACGCCGCACGTGCTGCGGACCACCGACGGTGGCAAGAGCTGGCAGGAAGTGGACAACGGCCTGCCGCGCAACGCCTACGTGCAGGCCATCAAGCAGGACCCGAAGCGCAAGGGCATGCTGTGGACCGGCACAACGGTCGGCGTGTACGTGTCGTTCGATGCAGGCAACCACTGGCAGCCATTGCGGCTCAACATGCCGACGGTGGAAATCCGCGACTTCGCCTTCAAGGACAATTCGGTCGCCATCGCCACGTTCGGGCGCGGACTGTGGGTGCTGGATGACCTCAATCCACTGCGCCAGGTGAATGCAACGGTCGCCGGATCGTCGGCGCACCTGTACAAGCCCGAAGCCGCCGCGCTGCAAGTGGGCGGACGCGGCTTCGGCCGCGGCAACGACCTGGCCGCGGCCCCGGACATGGATCCCGTGCAGCTGTGGTCCGGCGAGCCGCGCATGCAGGGCGCGATCATCGACTACTACCTGAAGGCCGATGCGGCGGGGCCGGTCACGCTGGACATCCTCGATGCCAGCGGCAAAGTGATTCGGCATTACTCGAGCGCCGCGAAGTCCCGCAAGCCGAACGCCAGGATGCTGCCTTACCCGGCCGTGTGGCAGACGCCGCCTGCAAAATTGTCCGCGGCCGCGGGCATGCATCGGTTTGCCTGGGATTTGCGCGCGGTGCAACCCGCGGCGCCGGCGGCGACCGGCATGGCGGCATTCTTCGGTGGCTCGGGCCATGAAGCGTTTCCGGGTCAGTACACGGTCCGGCTGACGGTCGACGGGCAACGCCATGACCTGCCCTTGACGGTGGATCCGCCGGTGACGGCGCCGACACCGAGGGCCGTTCATTACGACGCAGCAAACAAGCACGCGCAGCTGCAGCTGTCCGATCGCATCGAAGCCGTGCAGACCAGGGTGCAGGGCGCAGCGCACGCTGCGGCGCAAGTGCGCAAACAACTTGCGGCACTGGGCGCGAAAGCGTCGGGCCGGCTCGCGGCTTCGATCAAGGCGGCGGACCGGAAGGCACTGAACATCGAAGGCTACGCGGCCGAGGCGGCTCCGGATACGTCCGGCGAAGGCGCGGCCACGCCGACTTACGACAGCTTGCGCGGACTGTCCTCGACCTTGCGATCGCTCACGTTCGCGTTGCGGGAGGGCGGCATGAGCCCGCCGAAGCAGGCCGTCATCACCGGCTTCGACAAGACCGGCAAGACCGCGGACGCCACGCTGGCGAAATGGCAGCAGTTCAAGTCGCACGACCTAGCGCAACTCAATGCACAACTTCGCAAGGCCGGCCTGGCCGCCGTGAAGCCGTGACGCTGCACAACCGCCGCAAAGCCTGATTGGTCCGGATCGTCGATCAGTTCCTAGTCCATTCCGGGCGAGCGGCCTGCGGTTTCATTGCTCGTTGTCGTCATTCCGGGGCGGCCCGCGGTTTCATTACAGGTCGAATCCGCCGCT
>JBOHYV010000086.1:0-8541 GCA_050738135.1 Rhodanobacteraceae bacterium
GTGATGGCCTCGCCGCGCAGCCGGCTGGCCGCGCTTTCGCCCATCACCCAGCGGATCGCATCGATGATGTTGGACTTGCCACAGCCATTGGGGCCGCAGATGCCGGTGAGGTTGGTGGGAAGGTGCAGGGTGGTCGGATCGACAAACGACTTGAATCCGGCCAGCTTGATGGTCGACAGGCGCATGGGTCAGGAAATGGGGGAATCGAAGGCGATGAGACCGGCGGCAGATGCGCCGGGCGAATGCGCCACTGTGCCAAAGCCCGGCATGCAGCGCAACGACGCAATATTTATCAATTGTTTTTCAGTTACTTGTGCATGGAACTTCAAGTCCGGCACTAGCCTGGCTCGGGACCATGGCTGCAAGCGTTCCCCGCGAAAAGAGCCGCCGTTCAATGCCTGACGGGTGCAATGATCTGGCCAAGGTAATTCGGTGTGCCCTTGATCCGCTCGAGGTGTGCGTAGCGCAGCCCGCCGCTGTAGTCGAGCGTGTACGTATCGGTTGTCCCGGAGCCGCTGGCCACGAAAACCAGCTTGCCGTGCCCCGGTTTGGACGTGTCGGCGATCTCCCGCAGGAACACCGGGGGGCTGAAGGTCAAGCCGTTGACCGAGACCAGCTTCATGCCGGGTGCCAGGCCCGCCTTGAACGCCGGCGAGTTCCACAACACGTCCCCGACCACGCCTTCGCCATTGGTCGTGAAGCCGACGGAAAACAACGTGCGTGTGAAATGGTGGATGGCGCCGCGCGCGGCTTCGTATGGATTCGGCGTGCTCGAATAAACCAGTTTCCAGCCGGAACGGGTCAGGCCGCCAAGCGGCGCATGGTCGCTGGTGTCGTCGAGGAGCTTGTGCAAATAACTTGCCCAGTCGTAGGGCGCGACGGAGTTCAGCGCCTTGACCAGATCGTCGAAGGTATAGGTTTTGGTGACGTAGCTGCCGTTGTCCATGCCGTAGAAAAGCTTGGCGAAATCGTCGAGCGAACGTTTGTCATGCGTCAGCTCGCGGATCTTCGTATCCACGCCGAGCCAGATCAGAACACCTTCGTCGTAGTAATCGGCCCCACGACGCCAGTTGCCGTAATCGACCCCGAAGCCCCCCATCGGCTCGCCGACCGTAGTGTCGATCAACGGGCGCCACGCCCTCCCCGGCCGGTGATCCTGGCCCGCCGCGGTATAGGCGAGCATCGCGCGAAATTGGTCCTGGGTGAAAATATTGCTGCGCGCTGCCAGCACATTGCCCCAGTAATTGGTGAGCCCTTCGTACACCCATAACATGCGGGTGTGCTCGGGCGTCTCGAAATTGGGCTGCCAGAGTTGGGCGGGACGGCGGAATTTCCCGTTCCAGGAATGCACGTACTCGTGCGGCATCAGGCTGGCCTCGCCCAGGAACACCTGCTTGTTCACGAGCAGGTCGGCAAACAGTCCGTTGTCGCTCGATTGGTGGTGTTCGAGGCCGCCGCCGTGTCCCGGCAGGTGGTCGGAAAGCGACAACAGGAAGCGGTAACTGTGATAGTGGTGCGAGTCGAACAAGCGGTTGGCCTGCACGATCAGGTTGCGCATGCCTTCAAGTTCGTCCGGGGTGATCGCGAGATCACCCGGAGCGTCCGCCACCATGTCCAGCCAGTGGTGAACGGGATTGCCGGGCGACAGTTTCACTTCGCGAAAATATTCGCCCGCCATCAGCGGTGAATCCACGAGGTTGTTGAAGCTCACCGGCGCAAAGGTGTACGTGCTGCCGGCGTGGGAGGCGGTGTCGAGCGCGGTGGCGTAACGCCAGCCTTGCGGCAACGTGATCCGGGGCTGGATTTCGATCTTGGCCGTCGGCAAGCCCGCCGGATACAACGCCACCTGATTCCATTCCAGCACCACCATCTGCGGCGTCAGCGAGACACTGCCGCGCGACGGCAGCAGTTCGAAATTGACGGTGAGCGTGCTCGCGCCTCGCGGGACGTCCAGATGGAACGTGAACATGTCCACCGGGTCGCGATGCCAGGCGAGCGTCTTGCCGTCCGCCTTGAAGAACAGCCCTGCCACATTGCCGATCGGGCCATCCGGGCCGTGCTCGCCCGGAATCCATTTGGGGTAGTAAAGCGTCAACGGCCCCGGGGCCACCGGGATCTTCTCGGTCACGTAAAACACCTGCTGCCTGGGCTTGGTCACGCTGACTGCGAGATCGATGCGCCCGCCAGCGTAACCTGCCCGCGCTTGCAAAGGCAGGATCATTGTCGCGACGAGCAGACCAGCAGCAACGAGTAAGCGCATGACCGATTCTCCAATGGGATTTGGTGACGCGACACCTGCACGCAACGGCGCCCCGATCAATCGCAAGGCGCATCGCGTGCACTGCCACCCGCGGCAACGGGCGTGTACAGCCGCATCGAACGACAGGCACGCCGCATGCGGCCAGACGGCGGTGCAACGTCCCCATACACGGCAAGGTGGAACCCGGGAAGGATACTACGTCGGAACCGTTCTCCGCGACCGACATCGCGTTGCGTTACCGCGTTGGCTCGGGAATTTCGATAGCAAGCGCGTGGATGCCGCGCCCCATCAATTCTCCCAGCGCGTCGTATACCATCCGGTGCTGCTGCACCCGCGTCATGCCGGCGAACGCGGGGCTTTCGATGCGCACCCGGAAATGGCCCGTGCCCTCGCCCGCATGGCCGACATGCAGATGGCCTTCGTCGATGACTTCCAACGATGTCGGCGCGAAGGCACGTTCCAGGCGTACACGGATGGCGTCGAGCGAAGCCGCGCTCATGGCAGGGTCTGGCGGAACGGCCGCACCGTCACTTCGCTATACACGCCAGCCGTGCGATAGGGGTCCGCGTCGGCCCACTTTCTCGCAGCATCGAGGTCATCGAACTCGGCGATGATCAGGCTGCCGCTGAAACCGGCGGGGCCCGGCTCCTCCGTGTCGATCGCGGGAAACGGCCCCGCCAGCAGCAGGCGACCTTCCTCAAGGAGTTTTTGCAGGCGCGCGACGTGCGCCGGCCGCGCGGCCTTGCGCTTGTCCAGCGAGTTTTCGACATCGATGCCGGTGATGGCGTACCACATGCTACGGACTCCATAGGGAACTTGGGACCAGGGACCGGGGACCGGGGACCGGGGACCAGGGACCAGGGACCAGGGACCATGGACCAGGGACCAGGGACCAGGGACCAGGGACCAGGGACCAGGGACCAGGGAAAGCGTAACAAGATCGAGGTCAAACGCGCTGTATTCAGCGACATCGCCCGCACAGCATTGACGCGGGAGCACCGCGAAACGATGTCCGCCAACTGTCGTCAGCTCTTGGTCCCCGGTCCCCGGTCCCCGGTCCCACTTTCAGGTTTCATGTAGGGAAACAGCAACACGTCCCGGATCGAGGCCGAATCGGTCAGCAACATCACCACGCGATCAATGCCGACGCCGAGGCCGCCGGTCGGCGGCAGCCCGACTTCCAGCGCGCGGATGTAGTCGGCGTCGAAGTGCATCGCTTCATCGTCGCCGGCATTCATGGCCTCGACCTGGGCACGGAAACGCGCGGCCTGGTCTTCCGGATCGTTCAATTCGGAGAACCCGTTCGCGAGTTCCTTGCCGCCGATGAACAGCTCGAAGCGATCGGTGATTTCCGGGTCGGCGTCGTTGGCGCGCGCCAGCGGCGAAACTTCGGTCGGATAGTGCGTGATGAAAGTCGGCTGTACCAACGCGTGCTCGACGGTTTTTTCAAAAATCTCGAGCAGCAGCTTGCCCCAGCCGTAGCTGTCCTTCACCGCAACCTTCAATCTGCCGCAATGCGCGCGCAGCGCGGCGACGTCGCGCAGTTCATGTTCGCCGATTTCCGGATTGTGCTCGCGCACCGCGTCGGCCAATGACCAGCGCCGGAAACTTTTCCCGACATCGATGTCTTGACCTTCCCATACGAGCCCCGTGGCGCCGATCACCGCTTGCGCGGTTTCATGGATCATGGCTTCGGTGAGGTCCATGATTTCGCTGTACGTCGCGTAGGCCTGGTACAGCTCCAGCATCGTGAACTCGGGATTGTGACGGGTGGACACACCCTCGTTGCGGAAGTTGCGGTTGATCTCGTACACGCGCTCGAAACCACCGACCACGAGGCGCTTCAGATACAGTTCGGGTGCGACGCGCAGGTAAAGATCGATGTCGAGCGCGTTGTGGTGCGTGACGAACGGCCGCGCGGTGGCGCCCCCGGGGATCACGTGCATCATCGGCGTCTCGACCTCCATGAAGCGCCGCGGCTCGGCCTCCAGCCACTGGCGAATGAAGCCGATGATGCGTGAGCGCTTCTGGAACGTGTTGCGCGCATCCGGCGTCACCACCAGGTCGACGTAACGCTGGCGGTACCGTTGCTCGACATCGGCGAGGCCGTGCCACTTGTCCGGCAGCGGCCGCAGCGATTTGGTCAGCAGGCGCAGCTTGGCCACCCTGACCGAAAGCTCGCCGGTCTTGGTGCGCATCAGCGTGCCTTCGGCGCCCACGATGTCGCCGATGTCCCAGCCCTTGAACGCATCGTAGGTCTCGCCCAGCGCGTCTTTTTGCAGGAACAACTGGATCGAACCGCTCATGTCCTGCAAGCGCGCGAAGCTGGCTTTGCCCATCACGCGCTTGCCGAGCAGGCGACCGGCGATCCGCACCCGGCGCTCCCGGCTGCCCAATGCTTCGGCATCGACACCTTCCGTCTCGCGCTGCAAATCGCCCGCGAATGCGTCGACACGAAAATCATTCGGAAATGCGATGCCCTGCCCGCGCAGCGCCCGCAATTTTTCGCGGCGCTCGGCGATGAGGCGGTTTTCGTCTTGGTGGCCTGGCGAATCGGTGGATTGAGGCTCGGTCATAAATCTGCAAGTGCTTATGGGGATGGGGGATGGGTAGCGGGGGCGCAAGTCCGTCAGGTTTTTTTGAGCTTGTTGTCCAATGACTTTCGCAAGCCGCGCAAGATGCGGCCCAGCTTGTCACATTCTTGAACTACGGTCTCGGTGCGTACAGATTCCAGAAAACCAATGCGAACGGCAAGCTCGATTTGCGTTTCTATTTCTGCAACTGAGCCACGCGCGATTGAAAGGAACCGGCAGAAATCCCTCGTCGCGCCACGGGCATGGCCCTCCGCGATATTGGACGGAACGGAAACCGCCGCCCGCTTCAGCTGCTGCGAAAGCCCAAATCGTTCATCAGATGAGAGCGTACCGGTCAGCTCGTAAACGTGCTGCGCCAAGTCCATGGCGACCCGCCATGCGTCCAGATCGCGATACGACATCACGGGAGCGCCCCCACTACCCGCCCCCAATCCCCGCTTGACCGGAGCGCCCCCGCTACGCATCGCCCATCCCCGCTCTTTTCGCCCCCGCTTCCAGCCCCATCTTCAAACTGGCTTCGATGAATTCGTCGAGGTCGCCGTCGAGTACGCGTTGGGTGTCGGTGCGTTCAACGCCGGTACGCAGGTCCTTGATGCGCGATTGGTCCAGCACGTAGTTGCGGATCTGGTTGCCCCAGCCGACGTCGGACTTGGTCGCTTCCACCGCGGCCTTTTCGGCGTTGCGGCGCTGTATCTCGGCTTCGTACAGCTTCGCACGCAGCATTTTCATGGCGCGGTCACGATTGGCGTGCTGCGAACGCTCGGTCTGACAGGCTACCACGATGCCCGAAGGTACATGGGTAATGCGCACGGCCGATTCGGTCTTGTTGACGTGCTGGCCGCCGGCACCGGAGGAACGGTACACGTCCGTCTTCAGATCCGCCGGATTGATCTCGATATCGATATTGTCATCGACTTCCGGCGACACGAACACCGATGCGAAGGAAGTATGGCGCCGGTTATCGGAATCGAACGGCGATTTGCGCACCAGCCGATGCACGCCGATTTCGGTCTTGAGCCAGCCATACGCATGGTCGCCCGCGACCCGGAAGGTCGCCGACTTGATGCCGGCCGTTTCGCCATTGGATGCCTCAAGCAATTCCGTTTGCCAGCCTTTGTCCTCGGCCCAACGCAGGTACATCCGCAGCAGCATTTCTGCCCAGTCCTGCGCTTCGGTGCCGCCCGCGCCCGCCTGGATGTCGACGAAGGCATTGGCGGGGTCCATCTCACCTGAAAACATGCGGTGGAATTCGAGCTTCGCGACGCGCGTTTCCAGCCCGTCCACGTCGTGCGCGACGGCCTGCATCGAGGCATCGTCGTCTTCGGATACAGACAGTTCCAGCAGTTCGCCGGCGTCAACGAGCCCATGGCCGATGCTGTCCAGTCCTTCCACGAATTCGGCCAGACGTGCGCGCTCGCGCCCCAGATCCTGGGCGCGCTGCGGATTGTCCCAGACGGTCGGGCTTCCCAGTTCGCGGCTTACTTCTTCCAGGCGTTCGCGTTTGGCAGGGTAGTCAAAGATACCCCCTGAGCGTTTCCACGCGTTTGCGCAGGTCCGCGACACGCGCGCGGATCGGGTTGGATTCGAGCATGGCGGTGGCCGTCCGCGGAAAGACGCGAATGTTAGCAAAGCCTGACTGTCGCCGGGGGCGTCAATGCGATCGGTTGGCAGATCGCGAAAGGCAGCGTGCGGACCTGTCGAACGAGGATCCCGCCGCCCCGACCTAGGGATTCGTGGTCCTGGGCGGCTTGTTCACGCTGGTACACGCCCGCGCCACCACCATCGGCAACGCCGCGACTGGTGCGCGGCGACGACGCGGCCCTCCGGCGCTGACGGGTCGGCGTCTACTTGATGAACCGCTTCACCCAGTCGAGATACTTGTCCACGAAGTCGGCAAGGAATTTGGTGACGCTCTCGTCCGTGACGCTGCCATCATCCGCTACCAGCCCTTCCTTGTAGCGGACAAAAGCTTCCGGCTGCGTCATCAGGTAGATTTCCAGGAACACGCACACGTTGCGCAGGTGCTGCTGCGCGAGTGCAGTGGCCATCGCGCCGCCCGATGTGCCGATCACCGCGCCCGGTTTGCCCGCAAACGCATTGGTGCCGTAAGGGCGCGAACACACGTCGATCGCGTTCTTCAGCACGCCCGGAATCGAGCGGTTGTATTCCGGGGTCACGAACAGGATCGCATCCGTTGACCGGATTTCTTCCTTGCGGACCTCGCAAAGCTCCGGGTAATCGGCGTCGAAATCCTGGTTGTAAAGCGGCAGGTCGTCGATCCGGATGTGGCGGAATTCCGCGCGATCACCCGCGGTTTTTTCCAATGCACGCGCCAATTGCTTGTTGAACGAACCCTTGCGAAGGCTGCCGACCAGGACCGCGACGACCGGGCGTTGCTTGCTCATGCTGACTCCGTATCTGTGGTGATGTGCAGGCTCATCGCGAGCCTGCGCGTCACAACGACATTCCGGCGCCGGCAGGCGATTTCAAGCGGCAGCCGTGTCAGGGTTTCACGAATTTCAACGTCATCACGTCCGATTCGCCGATCGCCTTCATTTTCGCGTGCTCGGAATCCGGCCCGGACAGGTCGGGCGGCAAACGGTGCACGTTGATGTTCTCAGGATCCTTCGGATTGCGATTGATCTGGGAAACGCCCGCCAGCCGGAAGCCGGTCTTCAGGCCCAGTTCGATCAAATAATCCTCGGGCAGGCGGTGCAGCTTCTTCGAGCTTTCCACCGCGTTCGCGAACGGTTTGGCGCGATGTTCGGTGACGCCGAACACGCCGCCGGGCTTCAGCACGTCGAAGGCCGCCTTGAACACCTTGGCCAGAGCTTCGGGGCTGTTGTTCATCCAGTCATGGGTATTCCGGAATGTCACCACCATGTCGGCGGAATGATCGGGACCCAGGTTCACCTGCGATGGCGGAGCGAACGGAACCACCTTTTCGATGTGGCCGTACACGGCCGGATCGGCCTTGAGCTTGGCTTCGTAGGCGTTCGCCATTTTCGCCATGAACTTGCTCTTGCCGTGGGTCGGCGGAGCGGCCTCGATCAGGTGTCCGTGCGCATACAGGAATGGCGCCAGGATCTCGGTGTACCAACCGCCACCCGGCGCGAGCTCGACCACGGTCATGTCCGGCTTGATACCGAAGAACTCCAGTGTCTTGACCGGATGCCGGTACTTGTCGCGCGCCCTGTTGGCGGCCGAACGCCATGACCCGGCAACGGCCTCGTGCAGCATCTGGTTGGTATTGCCCGTGGCCTTGATCGGCCCGGAGGTCGCCGCGGCCGCCGTTCCAGCCAGCACGAATGCAGCAGCGATCAGCGTCGCGCGCCCGAATGTCTTGCCTGGATTGATGTGCATGGTCTTGGGCCTCCAAAGCGGGATCGGAGACGCTACGCTCGGAAGCGTAATGTCCGTGTGAATGGCGCTTCCTGCAGCGGGTCGACGGATCGCATGGACCGCGGCCCCTCAGCCACAGGTCGTGTTGCCGGGGCTGTCCGTGCACTTGGGATAGGTCGGTTGCGTCGGGAAAGCCGGCATCCAGGCTGGTGGCGGCGGCAACGGGCGCGGCGAAGCCTTGATCTTCTTCATCAGCATGTCGACCGCCGTGTCGAGCTGGGCGTCGTGCCCATCGTTGAGCTCACCCGGCTTGTCGTGCACGGTCACGTCCGGAATGACGCCGAT
>JBOHYV010000087.1:0-8476 GCA_050738135.1 Rhodanobacteraceae bacterium
CGCGATCTTCGCAAGCTTGCTCATCGGCGTGACATTCTTGCCGGTGATGTTCGGCGCATCGCTGTAGGGTTTGAGGAACCACGCGCTGCGCGTGCCCAGCGCGCCGTCGGAAACATCCTCGCCCACGCCGCGCACGGTGAAGTGATCGTCGGCGAAACCGATGATGCGGTATTTGGCGAGGTTCTTCTCGAGGCTCGCAACGTTCAGCACGCCGACGTTGATATACAACCGCAACGGCAGGCCCTTCGCCGCCTGTTTCTTCAGCCAGTCGATGGTCTGGAAATTCTCGCCCTGATCCACGAAGCTGGTGATGCCCTTGCTGATCTCGTTCTGGACTGCAAGGTGCAGCGCCTTCTCGCGACGCGCTTCGAGCCGCGCCGGCGGCAGCGTCTTCAGGGAACGGGAATAGGCCGCGAACACGGGATCGCCGGCGGTGTCGCGCAGCATGCCGATCGCGTGGCCGTGCTCATCGCGCACGATGCTGCCGCCTGGCGGGTCGGGGGTCTTGTCGGTGATGCCGGCAAGTTTCAGCGCCATCGCGTTGGCGTAGATGGCGTGGCCGCTGGCGTGGTTGAGCAGTACCGGGTTGTCGGGTGACGCGGCGTCCAGGCTGTCCGGCAACGGCAGACCGTCCACGTTCGGCTGCGGCACCTTGTCCCACTTGGTCTGCTGCCAGCCCTGGCCGATGATCCACTGGCCGGGTTTGGCCTTGGCCACTGCCGCTTTCACGATGGCGACGATTCCGCTCCAGTTCTTCGCCTTGCCCACGTCCACCTGCATCAGGGCTTCACCGGTGTCCAACAGGTGGCCGTGACCTTCGATGAATCCCGGCGTCACGAAGGCGCCATGCAAGTCCATCACTTTCGTTTGCTTGCCGATGTAACGCGCGATGGAAGCATCGCTGCCGAGCGCCTCGATCTTGCCGCCGCGGATCGCAAGCGCCTGGACCGTCGGTTGCAGCGGGTCCAGCGTCGCGATGGTCGCGTCACGCAACACCAGATCGGCAGGCCGCAACGCGGGTGGAAAACCCGCTATCGGATCGCTCGATGCAAACGCGGTCGCCACGACCACCAACGCGGCGCCAGCCAGCAACATACGGAACGATTTCATCTGTGCCTCCCTTTCGCTGCGCCCATCAGCCGCAGCATCATGTCGAAAATAGACTTCGGGCACCACACGCCGCCAATGAAAAGACCTGCACCAGTCATAACCGGACGTTGGGGTGCATCACTCCCGCCACCCGCGTGACCGCCTTCAGGCTTGCGCCAGTATCCGCTGGGCCAGTTGCCTCACCAGATCGAGAAAACGTTTTTGCACCGGATTCAGCGGGCTGTCCGGTCGATACATCGCGTACAACACGACGTCTAGATGCGGTTTCAAGGGCCGCATCTGCACGCTCTTCGCGATACCGCAACGGGCGGTGAAGGGGTCGACCAACGCCAGGCCTTCGCCCTTGGCAACCAGCGACTGTGCCAACTGGTAAGTCTGGACTGCGACGGTGATCTGCGGCGCCGGCACGACCTGCGCCAAATGGGTCTGCAGCATACTGCCCAGCGCATCACGCACTGTGATGCCGATCATCGGCTGGCTGGTCAGCGCACTGATCGGCAATGGTTGCGCCAAATCCGCCTCGGGCCACCAGCCGGGCGGTGCGATCACCATCACCTGTCCGCGGCACAGCACCTTCTGCCGCAAGGTCTGGTGTCCGGTGTCCTGCAGGGTCAGGCCGATGTCGGCTTCGCGCAGCGTCAGCGTCTCGCACATCGTCACCGAATGCTGGGTGGACAGCTCGGCGGTTATGCCGGGAAAGGATTTGCGCAACAGCACCGTGGCGGCGGGAAGCAGAACCTGCGCCAGCGTCGGCGTACACGTCACCCGCAACGGACAACTGCCCGGTTGGCCCATGTTGGTGGTCAGGCGCTGCAACTCGTGCACATCCTGGATGATCTTCTCGATCCGGTCGCGCAACACCAAGGCCTGCTGGGTCGGTTGCAGGCGCCCGCGCACGCGGCTGAACAGCGCGAAGCCCAGATTGTCTTCCGCGTGCTGCAACGCCTTGCTCGCTGCAGGCTGCGAGATGTTAAGCAGCTTGGCGGCCCCGGTCAGGCTGCCCGTGGTCAACACGGCATGAAACAGTTCGATGTAACGCAGGCGCATGTCGGATCTTTACCCTCGGTATGGCCGAAACGGGCCATCGCCACTTGCAGCACCGGCGCCGTTCTCGTGGCGTCGACAACGCATGGGCATTGGGCCGCATCATCGCACGACCGGCCGGCGAAGACCCGGGCCGAAAGTATCGGCAGGCCGGTACACTGCCGAAGGCGGTTTGCCAGCCGTGCCCATCATGCCAACAGGGAGCCAGTCATGTCTGTTCGCCTCTTCGTCGTCGCTGCCACGCTGCTCATCTGCCTGCCCGCGCACGCTCAGCACAAGAACCTGCGCGACTATGGAATCAAGATCGGGGTGCTGCGACCAGGCAAGTGGAATGCGATCACGGACGTGCCGGGTGTAACGGTGGGCCAGAAAACCCTCATCGAGGGCGATGACATCCGGACCGGCGTCACGGCGATCCTGCCGCATCCCGGGAACATCTTCCAGAGCAAGGTTCCGGCCGCCGTGTACGTAGGCAACGGGTTCGGAAAATTGACCGGCACGACGCAAATTGCCGAGCTCGGCAACATCGAAACGCCGATCGTGCTGACCAACACGCTCAGCGTGCCTACCGCGGCGGACGCGCTGATCGACTACACGTTTTCCTTTCCGGAGAACGACGAAGTGCGTTCGGTCAACCCGGTCGTCGGCGAAACCAACGACGGCTGGCTGAACGACATCCGCGGCCGCCACGTGACCAAACGCGACGTGCTGGATGCCATCCACGCCGCGAAAAGCGGACCGGTGGCACAAGGCGACGTCGGCGCCGGCACGGGTACCGTGGCGTTCGGCTTCAAGGGCGGCATCGGAACATCATCCAGAGAGCTTCCTGCGGATCTTGGCGGCTACACCGTCGGCGTACTGGTGCAAACCAACTTCGGCGGCGTTCTGAACATCGATGGCGTACCCATCGGAAAACTCCTGCACCATTACTACCTGAGTGACAAATTGAATGACTCGCCCGACGGTTCCTGCATGATCGTGGTGGCCACGGACGCGCCGCTCGGTTCGCGCAACCTGAAACGTCTCGCCAAACGCGCCATCCTCGGCCTGGGCAAGACGGGCGGAATCGAATCGAACGGCAGCGGGGATTACGTGATCGCGTTTTCGACCAACAAGGAGGTACGCGTCGCGTACCAATCGAGCAATCAGCTGCGGCACACCACCACGCTGCGCAACGACGCGATGTCGCCGTTGTTCATGGCCACCATCGAGGCCACCGAGGAAGCCATTCTCGATTCCCTGTTTCACGCCAGGACCATGACGGGTCGCGATCGGCACAAGGTTTCCGCGCTGCCCGTGGACAAGGTGCTCGGGATCATGCGTCAGCGCGGTTACCACATCACGGGCGCCACGGACACGACGCAGGCAGCTTCCGCACGCGGGCCGCAATGACCACCGTTGCGGATTGACGGCCGGCTCGCCACAGATACGGAGTACCTCCGCACGCCGGATTCACGGCGACTGGCGGCCCCGCTGCCGGGACAGAGCAATCTGTTCACAACCGTTAGTTATGCCTTGTGCGCGTCTTTTCATTGGCAGGCGGCGCCGACCGACGGCTACCCTGCTGTTGGCATATGGCTGGCGCATTGGACATCCGAAGGAAGCAGCGCATGTCTGACCGTGGCGAAGCGGCGGGCGGCGGCCAATGGGGGCCGCCTTACCTGTTGTACCTGGGCAAAGCCGCCGACAATTTGGCCATCAAGACGGCCAGGGGCTTGGCGTATTGGCGACCCGACTGGTGCGTGGGCCAACACCGGCATCCCGAGTGCCAGTTCACGCTGGAGTTGCCCGAAATGGACTTCGTCGAGGCCAGGGCCGCCGGCGCCGACAGCATGGTTGTCGGCAACGCCAACGCCGGCGGCGTGATGGATGCCGAGACCGCCACCGACGTGATCGCCGCGCTCAATGCCGGGCTCAACGTGGTCGCCGGCCTGCATCAGAAATTGCGCGACAACCCCTACATCGTGGCCGCTGCGCGGCGCAACGGCCGCGTGTTGTTCGATGCCCGCGAGTGCACCCGCAAGCTTGCGGTCGGCAATGGCCGCACACGCGCCGGCCGCCGGGTGCTCACGATAGGCACCGACTGTTCGGTCGGCAAGATGTATACCTCGCTTGCGCTCGAACGGAGCATGCGCAAGCGCGGTCTCGCAGCCGATTTTCGCGCCACCGGGCAGACCGGTATTTTCGTCGCCGGCGGTGGCATCCCCGTGGATTCGGTGATCGCCGATTTCATCTCCGGCGCCGTCGAAACGATCTCCCCGGCGCGGGATGACGACGGCTGGGACCTCATCGAAGGCCAAGGGTCGTTGTTCCACCCTTCGTACGCCGGCGTCTCTCTGGGCCTGCTGCATGGTGCGCAAGCCGACGCCCTGGTGCTGTGCCACGAACCGACGCGCCAGCACATGCGCGGGCTCCCGGAGTTCCCGCTACCCGATCTCAAGCAATGCCTCGAAGCCAACCTCGCTGCGGCGCGCTTGACCAATCCCGCGGTCAAGGCGGTCGGCGTTGCGCTCAACACCTCCGGCCTTCCGGAGCAGCAAGCGCTCGCGGCATGCCGCGAAACCGGCGACCGCCTCGGTCTGCCCTGCCAGGATCCGGTCTCCATGGGGGTCGAGGCCATCGTCGACAACCTGCTGGCATGCTGCGCGAACTGAACATCCGGCACCGCAGCCTGCCGCTGCACTCGCCTTTCCGTATTTCCCGCGGGGTCAGGCATGCCGCGGACGTGGTGACGGTCGAACTCAAGCAGGCCGGGTGCACCGGGCGCGGCGAATCCGTTCCCTATGCGCGTTACAACGAATCGATTGCATCCGCGCTCGATGAGGCAGAGGCGCTGCGCAAGGATCTGTGCGCCGGCATGGGCCGGGATGAGCTGCAGGCGCGTCTCGCGCCCGGCGCCGCGCGCAATGCACTGGACGCTGCGCTGTGGGATCTGGAAGCGCAACTCTGGCACGTTCCCGTGTGGACACAGTTGGCGAGACCGCCGCATGCGCCGCTCGCGAGCGCGCTGACAATCAGCCTCGACACGCCCGAAGCCATGCAGCAAGCCGCGTCCCGCATCGCTGATGCCAGGCTGATCAAGATCAAGGTCGATGCCGAGGATCCCGCTGCACGGATCGAAGCCGTACGGCGCGCGGCGCCCGCGGCGCGTTTGATCGTCGATCCCAACGAAAGCTGGACCATCGGGATCCTGCACGAACTCCTGCCCTTGCTCGAGCGTGCGAATGTCAACCTGATCGAACAGCCGCTCCCGGCGATGGCGGATGCCGAACTGCTGGAGCTTTCCAGCCGGATCCCGGTTTGCGCCGACGAGGCTTGTCACACGACCGCGGATTTGCCGCGACTGCTGAACCGGTATCAGGCCGTCAACATCAAACTCGACAAGACCGGGGGTTTGACCGAAGCCTGGCGCCTGCTGCGGGCGGCGCGCGCGCAAGGGTTCCGCATCATGGTCGGTTGCATGGTAGGGTCATCGCTCGGCATCGCGCCGGCGCTGGAAATCGCGCGCGAAGCGGAGTTCATCGATCTCGATGGTCCGCTGTGGCTCGAAAACGATTACCCGGAAGGCGTCAAGCTGCGCGAAGGTTTGCTGGCCCCGCCGTCGCCGGGATTTTGGGGCGGGTGACCGAACGCGAAACAAAGACCACCAGAACCCACGGCTATGCCGGGCCCGCATTTTTTCATTGGCGACACCCGGGGATCCGTAACTATGCTTGTAAAATCGATCAGGGAGGTGAACATGTTCGGCAAAACCCCACCACTGCCGCGTGCGCGACGACCCACCGCTTCGTACCGCCGCCGCCCTTCGAAATACCGTCCGCTGCCACTCGCAGCTGCTTGCTTGCTTGCGCTCGGCACCGCCGCGTGCAGCACCAACACGCCGCCTGCCGGCAACGCGCCTTCGGCCAGCGCCGGCGGCGTCGCGACTTCGGCTCCGGCAGCGGATGCGACAATCGCATCCCCATTCGCCCACCTTCCTGCCGCCACCCGCGAAGCACTGGAGAAAGCCAGGCCGGTGACGGCCCAACACGCGATGGTGGTTTCGGATCAGCACCTCGCGACCGAGGCCGGGGTGGAAATCCTCAAGCAGGGCGGCAACGCCATCGATGCGGCGGTCGCGGTGGGTTATGCGCTGGCGGTGACGCAGCCGTGTTGCGGCAATATCGGCGGCGGCGGATTCATGACCATCCATCTGGCCAACGGCAAGAACCTGTTCCTGAACTTCCGCGAGAAGGCGCCGCTCAAGGCCACGGCCAACATGTTCCTCGATGCCCAAGGCAACGTGGCCGAAGGCCGCAGTACCGACACCTTCCTCGGCGTGGGTGTACCGGGGACCGTGATGGGCCTGGATACCGCACTCAAGAAGTACGGCACGATGAGCCTCAAGCAGGTGATCCAGCCGGCGATCGAGCTGGCTCGCAAGGGTTTCGTGCTGGAGCAAGGCGACGCCAGGATCCTCAACGGGCACCTCAAGGCGCTCAACAAATATCCCCATTCGGCCGCGATTTTCGGCCACGACGGCAAGCCGTGGAAGGCAGGTGACCGTCTGGTCCAGAAAGATCTGGCCAATACCCTGGAGAAGATCGCCAGGGGCGGCACCGATGCCTTTTACAAAGGTCCCATCACCAAGGCGGTCGTGAAAGCCAGCGACGCCCACGGCGGCATCCTCGGCATGAAGGATTTCGCCACCTACAACGTGGAATGGTTGCAACCCGTCGAGTGCAAATACCACGGTTACACAATTCTTTCCGCGCCGCCGCCCAGTTCCGGCGGCACCACGATGTGCCTGGCCCTGAACATCCTGAAGCCTTATCCGCTGGGTCAGTGGGGCTATGGTTCGGTCAAGTTCGTGCATTACCTTGCCGAAGCCGAGCGCCGCGCGTTCGCGACCCGCAACACCTACCTCGGCGATCCGGATTTCGTGCACATCCCGATGCAGAAACTGTTGTCGGCGTCTTACGCGGCCAAGCTGCGCTCGACGATCCAGCCGGACAAGGCCACACCTTCATCCGAGATAAAGAGCTTCCTTCCCGCCAGCGAGGGCAACAACACCACGCATTATTCGGTGATGGACAAGAACGGCGATGCCGTGGCTGTCACCTTCACCATCAACTTCCTGTTCGGCATCAAGCAGATCGCCGGCAATACCGGCTTCTACCTGAATGATGAAATGGATGATTTCACCGCCAAACCGGGCGCGTCCAATGGTGCCGGACTGGTGCAGGGCAAGGCCGATCAGGTCGAGCCGGGCAAGCGCCCCTTGAGTTCGATGACGCCGACCATCGTGATGAAAGATGGCAAGCCGTTCATGCTGAGCGGCAGCCCGGGCAGCGCCACCATCATCTCGACCACGATGGAAAGCATCCTCAACGTGATCGATTTCGGCATGAACATGCAACAGGCGATCGAGGTGCCGCACGTCCACCAGCAGTGGTATCCGGATGTCGTCTACGTCGGACCGGGTCTGCTGACGCCACAGGCAAAACAGCAACTGGAAGCGATGGGTTACAAGCTCAAGCAGCGCCATCTGGGCGTGCTTGAATCGATCCTGGTCAACCCGAAGACCGGCCTGCTGGAAGGCGCAAGCGATCCCCACCGTCCGGCGGGACTGGCGGCGGGCTATTGATCGAGCATTGCGATGCGCGCACCGACTGGCCTTGACGGCGAGGTGTGCATCACCCCTCTCCCTTCGGGAGAGGGTGCCCCGACTACGGCCGACGGGATCGGCCGTGAACGGCGTAAGCCGGCCCGAAGGGCGAGCGCCATGGATGGCGCGAGTAAGGGGCGGGTGAGGGTCCGCTCACCGATGACGCTACATCTTCTGCGCAGAACCTGTGGTTCGTGTGCTCGTACCCTCATCCGGCGCTGCGCGCAAAAGAAGAAGCGGCGTTCCGCCCCTTCTCCCGGAGGGCGAAGGGAAAAGCCGGGAGCGGATCAGGCCACCTGGCGATGACCGCCACGACTGCCCACACCGAACCTGCATGCCTTGAGGCCGCATGCCTGGACGGCGTCGAACTCCCCGCTCTGGCGCGGCGCGTGGGCACGCCATGCCATGTCTATTCCGCCACGGCCATCCGGGAGCGGATCGACACGTTGCAAACGGGGTTGCAAGGGTTGGACGCGCTGGTTTGCTATGCGGTCAAGGCCAATTCCAACCTTACGATCCTGCGCATGATGGCCGACGCCGGATTCGGCGCCGAAATCGTGTCGGAAGGGGAATTGCAACGCAGCCTGCGCGCCGGCATTCCACCACAACACATCGTGTTTTCCGGCGTCGGCAAAACCGCTGACGAGATTGCGGCCGCGCTGGCCGCGGGCGTCG
>JBOHYV010000088.1:0-8449 GCA_050738135.1 Rhodanobacteraceae bacterium
CCATTCCGGCTTGGCGTCGCCGCGGGTCACGGTGCGCCAGTCGGGTGCGGCCGCGTCCAGCAATGGATTCAACAGCACCGGCTCGCCGAAGTTGAGCGTGACGCGCCCGTAGCGCTGGCGCAATGCCTTGCGTCCGCCCCGCACAAGTCCCCACCACGACTCCTTTTCCTTCTTCTGCCCCGACAATTCGCCGATGTACGCACGCCCTTCCATCAGCTTTTCGTAGCCGATGTAGATCGGCTGGAACAGCAGCGGTCGGCGCGGCGCACGCAGGAACGCGCGCACCGTCATTGCCAGCATGCCCCCGCGCGGCGCCAGCAGGCGGCCGGTGCGCGAACGGGTGCCTTCGATGAAATATTCCAGCGGCACGCCGCGTTGCACGAGCTGGCTGACGTATTCGGAAAACACCGCCGAATACAGCGCGTTGGACTTGAAGCTGCGCCGTAGGAAAAACGCGCCGCCGCGCCGCAGGAACGCGCCCAGCACCGGCAGATTCAGGTTCACGCCCGCGGCAATGTGCGGCACCACCACGCCACTGGTGTAGAGCTGATACGACATCAACACGTAATCGGCGTGACTGCGATGGCAGGGTACGTACACGATTTCATGGCCCGGCGCGTTCGCGCGCACGCTGTCGAAATGATGCATCGCGATGCCGTCGTACAGCTTGTTCCAGAAATTGGACAGCAGGAACGACATCGAACGCACGAAGGACTGCGAATAATCCGCCGCGATTTCGCGCGCGTAACGCTCGGCGCGTCGCCACACCCTGGCTTCGGGAGCGCTTTCCTTCGATGCGGTGGCGGCGATCGCGGCCCGCACGCTCTCCGCACCCAGAACCGAATCCATCACGGTGCGCCGGTGCGAGAGGTCGGGGCCGATCACCGCGGTGCGTAGGCGGCGGAAATGCACACGCAACACCCGTGCGAGCTTGCGTTGCAGCCGTTCGATGCGTTCGCCGGAGGATTCCTCGCGCAGCCCGTTCAACGACACCGGCGGCGAGAATCGCACGATGGTGTCGCGACCGTTCAGCAGCATCGCCAGCAGCCGGCGGAAGTGGCCCACCACCGCCCAGTTTTCCGAAAACAGCACGCTGAACCAGCCGGATTGCCGGTTCGGCGCGCGGCCCACGTAGATCGCGACCGGCATCAGTTGCAGGTTGCGCTCGGGTGCCGCTTCCAGCATCCGCAGCAGTTGCCGGATGGTGCCTTGCGCGGCGTGATCACGGCCACGTCGCTGGAACCAGCCGCCGGTTCCCCGCATCGCGAACATGGCGCGCCGGCGTTTGCCCAGCCCCGGCACCGGCGCGAGCGGACTGGGCAGCCCCGCCTCGTGGCAGGCGCGCTCCAGGATCAGGCTGTCGGAAAATCCGTTGCGCTCGATCACGTAGATCACCGGGATGTCCGGCGCGAGCAATGACACGGGCTCCGCCGGATCACGTTTGACCTTGATCCAGGGTCCCAGCAGCGTGCCCCACAGCGCGCGCCACCAGCCGGCGTGCACCAACGCGTCGCGGGACAAGGTCCGGGTCATGACGTGTGCCATCGCTGGATTTTGGACGGCGAACCGCTCGCAACGGGCAAGGCAGGATTGTCCCACAGTCTGCCCGATGGACATGCGCCCGCGGCTGCGGCCCGCGGCCAAGACGGATTGCCGCCAGACCATTTGCCCTGTATTGCCACGATCGGGTCAGGAACCTGCCGCGGCGCGGTTTGCGTTGACGCTTGATTTGTCTCGAGCCATCGCGGCTGAACCCGCGGGCACGCTCGTGCCGGGTCCAGGGAAAGCGCCGGAGGCGGATGCCGGGGGTGTCGCGACGCTCGTCGAAGGTGCCGGATGGGCCTTGTGCCAGGCGTCGAGCAAGGCGGAATCGTACCAATGGCCATTCTGCTTCAGCATCGGCCATTGCCCGGAAAGAGACTTCCCGGCCAGTTGCATGCCAAGTTTGACCGTGGCCTGCTTGCCGTCGTTCGCGACGACATCGATGCTGGCCCGGGTCAGGCTCCTGGGCAGGTCGAGCCCATAGATATGGAGCAGGCTTTCGAGGCCGTTCCAGACGATCCCGTAATTGCGCATGCTGTGGGCATAGTCCAGTGTGCGCCATTGCCGGAGCGTCTTGACGTGCAGCTCGCGCGCGGTGGCGCAGACCAGGTGGATCGCCTTGCGCGCTTTCCGGGCGTCGCTGAGGTCGGTCGTCCTGACCCACGCGATCAATGCATCCAGTCCCTGCGATGCCAGCGTCCGCTGCGCGGGCCCGAGCTGGGGTGAATTCGCGATCATCTGTTTGCCTGCGGCTTCCAGGATGCCGCCTAGGATCGGCATCGGCGGGTTCTTGCCGGGGTGCATGCGGGCCAGTGCGGGTTGCAGCTGCTTGATCAGCTTGGCCTCGGCGCCGGGTTCGGTCAGCATCTGCATGACCGTTGCGAACTGTTTCTGTTGGGCCACGGATGCCGGCAGCGGATGGGTATGTGCCTTGCTCCAATCCTCACGCCATCGGGCGTAGGCTCCGGTCGGCAGGCGGTTCTTCATCAGCCCGTCGAAGTCGCCCATCGAGGTGAGCCGCAGGTTGGTGGCGACGGCCTTCGCGGGCGTCGCGTTGCTGGGCGGCGGCGGCGCGTGCCGGCAGGCCGCCAGCGACAGTGCGAAGGCGCAGGTCACGATGGCCGCGAAGGCATATCTGCGGATCGGCTGGCCAAGCTTTCCGATGGGCATGCGCCGGAGTGTGGCGAAGGCGTGCGGCTTGTGCAAGTCAGGCTGGGCCCCGGGCCAGCGCGTGCCCGATCTGCGCGACGATGGCTGCCGTGGCCGCGCGGGGATCGGGCGCGTTGCGGATCGGGCGGCCCACCACGATGTAATCGGCGCCTTGCGCGAATGCGGTCGGCACGTCCACCGTGCGTTTCTGGTCGTCCCCGGATGGGCCGGCCGGCCGGATACCGGGACATACGGTGAGCAGATCCGGGCCGAGCGCGTCGCGCAGGCGCGGCAAATCCGCGCCGGAGCACACCACGCCATCGATGCCGGCGGATTGCGCGAGGCGCGCGCGCTGGATCACGATGTCGGCGGGTTCGCCGTGCACACCCAAGGCCGCAAGGTCGTTCGCATCGTTGCTGGTCAACACCGTGACAGCCAGCAACCGCAGCGAACCCTTGACCGCCGCCGCTGCCTCGAGCATCGCGCGGCTGTCGCAATGCACGGTCGCGAACGTGATCGGGCGTTCGGCGAGACCGCGCACCGCCCCCGCGACCGTGGCGGGAACGTCGTGGAATTTCAGATCCGCGAAGATTTTCTTGCCGCGCTTCGCGAGTTCGTCCAGTACCGCAAAATAATCGCCACCGGCAAGCAATTCCAGGCCGACCTTGTAGAACGACACGCTGTCGCCGAGGCGATCCATCCAGGCGATGGCCTCGGCGCGGCCGCGCACATCCAGTGCAAAGATCAGTCGCTCGCGGGCGGCATTGTCGGAGTGCGCAGGCATGCGGATCGGCAGTGACGGCATTGCGCCATTCTACGACCATCCGGCGCCGGAACCCTTGCGATGATCGGGCTGCCCGTGGCGAAGGCAGCCAAGGAGGGGCGCCACTACACGACTGCGGGCCGGCGAAAGTTATACTCGCGCGCTGTCAGCCGTCCTTTGCGTGATGCTGCGATTCCTCTACACCGTCGCAATGTACATCGCCACGCCGGTCATCGTGTGGCGGCTGATCGTGCGTGGCGTTCGCTACCATGGCTATTTCCGGCGCTGGCGCGAGCGCTTCGGGCGCTTCCCCGACCCGGGGCTGCAGGACAGCATCTGGGTGCATGCGGTCTCGGTCGGCGAAGTGAATGCCGCGTTGCCGTTGATTGAAGCGTTGCGTCGCCGTTATGCGCCACGCCCGATGGTTGTCACCACGGTCACCCCGACCGGGTCGGAACGAATCCGCAAGGTGTTCGGCGGCGAGGTGTTCCACGTCTACCTGCCTTACGACTTGCCGCGGGCGGTGGAGCATTTCCTTGACCGCGTCCGGCCCACGCTGGCGGTGGTGATGGAAACCGAAATCTGGCCGAACCTGTTTCATCAGTGCGGCCGGCGCGGGATCCTGTTGACGATGGTCAACGCCCGCCTGTCGGAACGCTCCTTGCGCAGTTACAAGCCGATCCGTCCGCTGGTGCGCGAGGCGCTCGAAAACGTGGCGCTGATTGCCGCGCAATCACACGCGGATGCGCACCGGTATCGCACCCTCGGCGCGGTGGCTGCACGTGTCCATGTTTCGGGCAATCTCAAATTCGACAGCTCGCTGCCCAAGGATGTGCGCAAGCTCGGCGAGGAATTGCGCCGGCAATGGGGCGAAATGCGGCCGGTCTGGATCGCCGCCAGCACCCACGAGCGCGAGGAGCTGGCGGCTTTCGAGGCCCACCTGAAGGTTCTGGCGAGAATGCCGGATGCGCTGTTGCTGATTGCAGCGCGGCATCCCGAACGCTTCCGGCTGGTGGAACACGCCGCGCGCAACCTCGGCTTTGCCTTCGCGACCGACTCGGCGGGCGACGCCGGTCCGGAAACACAATGTCTCGTGATCGACGCAATGGGGGCGATGATGCGTTATTTCGCCGCCTGCGATCTCGCATTCGTCGCGGGTTCGTTGGTGCCGATCGGAGGACACAACGTGTTGGAGCCTGCGGCGTTGTCGAAGCCGGTGCTGGTCGGCCCGCATACCTTCAACTTCGAGGAGATCACCCGCACCATGGTAGACGCCGGCGGCGCACGGCGGGTCGCATCCGCACACGAACTGGGCGCGGCAGTGCTGGAGCTGCTGCGTGATCCGGTCGAACGCGCCCGGATGGGCGCGGCCGCATACAGGGTGTACGCAGGCGAGCGCGGTGCGGTGCGGCGCACCATGCTGCTGCTGGACAGGGTGTTCGCGCGCGCCCGTTACGACGCAAGCGTGGGTGGTAATCCAGACGATTGACTATCTGCGGCTCGGAGACGAGCCGGCGTGGGCGGACGCGGCCACTCGCGGCACGTCTTCGCAGGCGCGGAGGACAAGCGCCGGGCAGGCGTGGGCAGATCGCGGCAGGGGCTGTCCCGGACCTGGTCCGGGACAGCCCGGTTTTCGCATCACTGCAACAGCGCGTTGACGGCTTGCAGATCGTTCACCGACAGGGTGCCCGCGGCGAACTCCAGGTTGAGCCGGTTGATCACCAGCGCATGGCGAGCTTGCGAATACGCGCTCAGTGCCTGGAAATAGGTGCTCTGCGCGATCAGCACCTGGGTGATGTTCTGGGTGCCGATGTCGTAGCCGGCCTGCGTCGCTTTCAGCGCTTCATTCGCCGAGGTGACCGCGGCCTTCTCCGCCTCCACCGAACTGATGCCCGCCGCGATTGCATTGAAAGCGTTGCGGGTGTTGCTGACGGTGGTGCGGCGGTCCTGCTCCAGCACGTCCCGTGCCTGATCGCGCTGGGCAATCGACGAGCGAATCTGCGCCGCGGTCCCGCCGCCGGCGAACAACGGCACGCTCAGGATCACGCCCAACGTGGTCGTGTTGTGGAATTCGTCGCCGCGTAGCACGTTCGTGGTATTCGAGGGCATGATGCTCGGATCGATGGCATCCGCACCCCACGACGGATTGTGGGAATAATTGACCGAAGCATCGAGCGTCGGCAGGCGCGCGGCGCGTGCCGTGGTCACGTTGTGCCCGGCGGCTTCCACGTTGTCGCGTTGCGCCTGCAACGACGGGTTGCTGGCCAACGCGGTGGTGACCCAATTCTTGATGTCGTTCGGCTGCGGCGGGCTCAGCGGCACCTTGTCGGTCAGAACTTCCAGCGTGCCCGTCTTCTGGCCGGTAATCTGTTCCAGCGCCTGACGATCATTGAACACGATGTTCTCGGCCGAAATCACTTCGGCCGTTGCCGAATCGTACTGTGCCTTGGCGTCGGCCACGTCGGTGATGGGGGCAAAACCTACATCGTACTTGGCCTGGGTCTGGTCCAGCTGCTTCTTCAACGAGGCTGCGTTGGACTTGGCGTATTTCAACTGGTCCTCGTCGGTCAGTACCGTGAAATAAGCCTGTGCAACCCTGAGGATCAGGTTCTGCCGGGCGGCGATGAGCTGCGCCGCTGACGCCGCCGCGTTGGCTTTGCTGGCGCGCAGTTGCGAGAACTTGCCCAGGTCGAACAGCACCTGTTGCAGGCCGACCGATTCGGTGCGCGAACGCCCGCTGTCGTGACTCACCCCGGTCACGAACTCGGGCCCCGTGGGGGTATCCACCAACGCGGAACTGCCCGACGTTCCGTGGTTGTCGTTGAGCGAAACTTGTCCGTTGATCTGTGGCAGCAGCAACGCGCGCGATTGCGCTTCGCCGGCCTGACCTATCCGCTTCTGGGCTTCGGCCTGCTTCAGGACCGGGTCCGATTGCAGCGCCTGCCGATAGACGTCCATCAGGTTTTCGGCGTGTGCCGGAACGGCGCCGGCGAGACCCAAGCCCAGCACGACGGCGGCGGCGCACGCGCGCAGCGCAAACGGGCGACGGGAAATGGTGGAACGTGAGCTCATGTGGAACAATCCTTGGGCGGCGTGCGAGGGTGGCGGTCGGCTGGGGTTACAAACGGAATATCGGTTTGGGTTCGGCGCCCGCGAGATAGGGGACGTCGGTTTCGAACAAGCGATCTTCGATCCAGCCGCCGTCGGCCGCGCGCTGCAACAGGACGGCCTGCATGGCGGGCTCGGTGCCGCGCACCAAAAACATCCGCCCGGACGGTTTCATCCAGCTGGTGAAGATTCCCGGCAACTCGGCCACCGCGCCGGTCACCGCAACCACGTCGAAAGGTTCGGCCGGCGAGAATCCGGCCAAGGCGTCTGCGTGCAGGCAGTCGATGCGGTCGAGACCGAGCGCCGACAATCGGGTGGTGGCGGCCTCCACGAATTCAGCGCGCCGGTCGATGCTGGTGACGTGGGCGCCGAGCCCGGCGAGACAGGCCGCGAAGTAGCCGCTGCCGGTTCCGATTTCCAGTGCGCGTTGGCCCGGCTTCGGCAACAGCGCCTGCAGGATGCGGCCCTCGACGGCCGGCTTCAGCATCACCTCTTCATGGCCGATCGGCAGCATGACGTCGGCGTAGGCCACCGATCGGTACGCCTTCGGCACGAACGCTTCGCGCGGCAGTGTCGCCAGCACGCCCAGCACGCGTGCATCCAGCACTTCCCATGGA
The DNA here is from genome assembly GCA_050738135.1 of Rhodanobacteraceae bacterium. Classification (GTDB taxonomy): domain Bacteria; phylum Pseudomonadota; class Gammaproteobacteria; order Xanthomonadales; family Rhodanobacteraceae; genus 66-474. The sequence continues at coordinate 7,180 of JBOHYV010000088.1, forward strand.
CGCACCTGGTTTTCAACCATGTTCTGGCGGGCGGTCTCAAAATGTGGATTCATGTTCATTCCGATCGAAGTTCCTTGCGCGAATCAAAACCGCCGAAGCTTGGGCCGGCGGGGCGATGCGGGCAATGCGTGCAGGGTGCCTGTTGTCTCGCTGTGCACGAAGTGCCGGAAGTCATCGCGCGGCCATGACAGAGGTCATCCAGGTCCGCGCCTTCCTCAAAGCATGTTTCAAGCCAATGTCACGGATTGAAATTTGTTTTTTTATTCAACGGCATGCACACTCAGCCTTGGAAAGATGGGTGTTCGCGGACAGTCTGCGGACACCGCGGACACCCGATCGTGATCCAGGCTGCCGAGCGAATGGTGTACCCACGCGTATAATAACCGCATGTACAAGGTTGAAGATGACATCGCATGAACGCTGTACCTGAACGCTGCAATGGGCCGGGCCGTCCCAAGGATCTGGAAAAGCGCGCCGCGATCCTGGAAGCGGCCAAGCGCTTGTTCCCGCAACACGGTTTCGAGGGCACCAGCATGGACGCGGTGGCCGCCGAAGCCGGTGTATCCAAGCTCACCGTCTACAGCCATTTCGGCGGCAAGGAAGCGCTGTTCATCGAAGCGGTGCGCGGCAAGTGCGAAGACTGGCTGCCATCGAACCTGTTTGCGGTCGACCCTGAGAGCCCCGTGCGTGCGCAGTTGCTGACGATCGCGCGTGCGTTCTTTGCCCTGGTTACCAGTGAGGAAGCAATGGGCATGCACCGCACCCTTGTGGCGAGTGCACAGCAGTCGCCCAAGCTGGCGCAGATGTTCTGGGACGCCGGGCCGGCGCGGGTGCAGCAGGGTTTCATGTCGATGCTGCAGGCGGAAGTCGCCGTACGCCAACTGGACATTGCCGACGTCCGCCGTGCGGCCACGCAGTTTTTCAGTTTGTTGAAAGGTGAATGCCACGCGCGCATGGAGTTCGGTTGCTGCCGCTTCGAACAGCGCGAGATCGATGCGCATATCGAAGCCACCGTGGACATGTTCCTGAGGGCGTACAGTTGCGATCGTCCGTGATGCGGCTTCGCCGGGATGGTAGCGAAAGCGGTGATCCCGTCGGGCGACATCGGAACGGCCCCGGAGCCGCCATCCATGGTCAAGGGCCCGTGGCCTGGTTCTCGCAACCGCCGCTTCGAATGCGCGTCCACGGCAGCTTCGGATGAACATCACTGGGCGCATCACGCATTTTCCCGCAAGCATTCGCCATCGTCCAACAAACATGCTTCAATGGT
>JBOHYV010000089.1:0-8430 GCA_050738135.1 Rhodanobacteraceae bacterium
GCAGGCGCCCAGCGCACCCAGGCCGATCATGAGGCCGGCCGCGATGGCGGTGTTGGCCTGGATGAGTGCAATCAGTTGTTCCATTTGAATCTCCCGGCAGAACGTTGGTGGTTGACGGAGCGGATGCGGCGATGCCGCATCAATGGTGCTGCTGCGCCATCGCGATATACGTGACGCTAAGGTACATGAAGATGAAGGACTGGATCAGGATGATCAGGAGCTCGAAGATGCTCCACACGGCATAACCAAGGATGCCAAGCGGGAACCACAACGACAGGAAATGGGTCATCAAGCCGGCAAGCAGCATGAACAGCAGGTCGCCCGCGAAAATGTTGCCGAACAACCGGAGCGCGAGGCTGAGCGGTTGGGTCGACATCTCGATCACGAACATCAGGACATTGAACGGCGCCAGGACAACCTTCATCAGCACGTTTTTGGACGCGAACGGCGTCGAGAGTGCATCCTTGAAGTAACCGCCGAAACCTTTGGCCTTGAAGCCGAAGAAAATCGTCAGCAGCAGCACCGACAAGGACATCGCGGCGGTGACGTTGACGTCGGCGGTCGGGACCGGGCGAAAGTGCGTCGCACCGGTGGCCTCGGCGGCGGTCGGAATGCCGTCGACCGGCAGCACGTCCATCAGGCTCATGAACAGCACCCAGAAGAAGATGGTGAGCGCGAGCGGCCCCAGCAACCTGCGGCTGCCGTGCCACGCATCCTTCACCTGCCCATCGACGAATTCGAGCGCAAGCTCGACGAAGGCCTGGCCCTTGCCCGGCACCCCGGACGTCGCGCGGCGCGCAAACCACCAGAACCAGGCCAGGAAGATGAAGCCCAGCACGCCCGACATGATCAGGGTATCGACGTGGATCGACGCCAAGCCGCCGGCGTGCGTCAGCGGCGCATTCCAGAAGGTAAGATGATGCTGGATGTATTGGGTGAAAGTCTCACCGCCCGACTCGGCACTCACTTACCTGCACCCTCGAATTCCATCGTCCGCCATGTGACGCGCTTCTTCAAAGCCCGCGCGGCCCTCAACGTTCAAACTTCAGCGCCACCCAATTGACCAGCAGCGCCCCGACCAGACCCACGAACGCGGGCAGCGCCGGCAGCCGCCAGTACGCCAGGATCAGGTAGAACCCGCCCAGCATCACCACCCATTTCAGCAACGTTCCGACGGCAAAACGCATCACGGTCGTGCCCGGACCCGCCAGTGCGGGCGCAAACACCCGCAACGCCAGCACCGCCGTTCCTGCGGCAACCACCAGGCCGCCCGCGAGTGCCCCGATGGCCGATGGAACATTCCGCACCAGAAATGCCAGTCCGGCGACCGCGGCCACCGCCGCCTGCACCAGAACCACTTGTATGGCGAGCCTTCTGCCAGCAGCGAGGGAGTTATCCACGTTCAGCACCCGAGCGCGCTCTGCGGCCCGTCCAAAAGCCTGCAATTGAGCCGTGGAATTGTATCAGCGGCAAGTCTGCAGCCGCAACCCGGAAAAGCCGCCTTCCGCGCTGGATTTGCAGGAGTTTTGCCGGCGTGCATGGCCGCAACACGGGCATGCAGACCCGTGTCAGCGCACATCCATGTGCTGCACGGGGTGAGTGCACTTTGGACTTGGACCCCGTGTCAGCGCACATCCATGTGCTGCACGGGGTGAGTGCACTTTGGACTTGGACCCCGTGTCAGCGCACATCCATGTGCTGCACGGGGTGAGTGCATCCTGCACTCACTTTCCGACACAGAATGTGGCAAAGATTGCCCCGAGCAAATCCTCACTGGTGAACGCGCCGGTAATCTCGCCCAGGGCACGCTGCACCCCGCGCAGGTCTTCCGCGATCAATTCGGGGGAGTTCTTCGCGACAGCGGCACGCGCCCTGGCCAGATGATCCCCGGCGCGTTCCAGCGCCAGCACGTGCCGGCTGCGTGCGCTGAAGGCATCACTGGTTTCGTCGCCCATCGCGGCGTGGCGCAGCGCATCGCGCAACAGATCCAGCCCGGCACCGGTCCGCGCCGACAGCGCGATGGTGATTACTCCGTCGTGTACCCGGCGCGATGGCGCCGAACCGGTGAGATCGATCTTGTTGACGACCACGACACGTCTTGCCGTGGCAGGCACGCCCGCGAGCCACTCCGACGGCAACGATCCCCCGGCGCGATCGACGACCCACAGCACGAGGTCGGCAAGGTCGAGCTCCGCACGGGCCCTGCAGATGCCCTCGCCTTCGACCACGTCAACGGACTCGCGCAAACCCGCCGTGTCGGCGAGTGTCAGTTCGACCCCGTCCAGCACAATCGATTCACGCAACACATCGCGGGTGGTACCGGGCACGTCGGTGACGATCGCGCGGTCGTGCCCGGCCAGCGCATTGAGGAGGCTGGATTTGCCGACGTTTGGTTCGCCGACGATCACCGCATGCAGGCCGTCCGTCAGCCGCACGCCACGGCGCGCCGCGCCCAGCAGCGAACCGAGCTGGGTCGAGGCGGTGGTGAACAAGCGCTCGAGCACCGGCAGTGATGCACTTTCCGAGCCGTCCTCGGCGAAGTCGATCGCCGCCTCGATTTCAACGCGCAAGTGCGTGACGGTTTCGACAAGCACCCCGACACGTCGGGAAAATTCGCCGTCCAGCGATCGCAAGGCCGCGCGCGACTGCGCTTCGGAACGCGCCGCGATCAAATCTGCGACGGCTTCGGCCTGGGCAAGATCAAGTTTGCCGTTCAGGAACGCCCGCTCGGAGAATTCGCCCGCACGTGCCGGCCGCGCGCCCAGCTCGCAGATGCGTCGCAGCAGTTGATCCAGCACCACCGGACCGCCGTGCGCGTGGAGTTCCAGTACATCCTCACCGGTAAACGAGCGCGGTGCGGGAAACAGCAGCACCAGTCCGTGATCGATCGCGTTGCCGTGCGTGTCGCGAAACGTGACGAGTCGCGCGTGGCGTGGTTTGGGCTCCATCCGGCACACAGCCTTGGCGATGGCGCGCGCAGCGCTGCCCGAAACCCGCAGGATGCCGACCCCGCCCCGCCCGGGCGGGGTGGCAATGGCAGCGATGGTTTCCGTGGTCGGTGGCACGACAAGCCTCGTCAGGCTCGCGCACGCGCATCCGCCCGATCGATCTTGCGGGTGATGTACCACTGCTGGGTGACGTTGCAAATGCCGCGTACCACGTAGTAAAGGGTGAGGCCTGCCGGGAAGAAGAAGAACAGCACCGCGAACAGCACCGGGACAGCCTTCATCATCTTGGCCTGGGCCGGATCCATGCCTTGCGCGGGGGTGAGGAATTGCTGTCCCAGCATCGTCAAGGCGTACAGGATCGGCAGGATGAAGTACGGATCGGCCGCGGAAAGATCGGGAATCCAGAGAAACGGGACGTGGCGCAGTTCGACACTCAGGATCAGCACGTAGTACAGGGCCCAGAAAATCGGCAGCGTGATCAACACCGGCAGGCAACCCGCCATCGGGTTGATCTTCTCCTTCTTGTACAGCTCCATCATCGCCTGCTGGTACTTCTGCTTGTCGTCGCCGAAACGCTCCTTCAACGCCTTCAGGCGCGGCTGCAATTTGCGCATCCGGGCCGATGACTTGTACTGGACTTCGGTCAGCTTGTAAGTGGCGGCCTGGATCAGCAACACCAGCGCGATGATCGCGAGGCCCCAGGTTCCCACCAGCTTGTGCAGGAACGCCAGCAGCTTGAACATCGGCTGCCCGATCACGGTCGCCCAACCGTAATCGACGGTGAGGTTGAGGCCGGGGGCGACATCGGTCAGCTCGTTCTGCAATTTGGGACCGACGTACAAACTCGCGCTGCTGGTCGCACTGGCGCCCGGCGCCACCTTGAGCGTAGGTCCCATGGTCCGGATCAGGTAGCGCGGCTTGCCGTCCGCGTTCGGCGCCGGGGTTTCGACACTGGTGAAACCCTCACTCTGCCTGGCATCAGGAATCCACGCCGAAACGAAAAAACGTTGGCTCATCGCGACCCAGCCACCGGTCACGCTCTCGTGCAAGGGATCCTTCTGGAAGTCGCCGAACTTCAACTTGTTGAATTTGGAATCCGGGCTGTACCACGCCGCGCCTGTGTAACTCAGGTCGTCGGGGTCGTAGAACTCGAGGAAATGCTTGGGTGCGGGAGGTGGCTTGACCCGTTCCAGTTGTTCGTAGGCATTGCCGTGCCATGTATCCGCGCCGTGATTCTCGATCCGCTGCGAAAGCTTCACCACGTAACTGCCACGGGTCAACGTGTAGCGTTTGATCACGCTGACGCCGGAAGCGGAGTCGCTCCAGGTCAATGTGACAACCACCTGTTTTTGTCCGGGCGCCAGCTGGTAACGCGTCGCCTGCGGTGTAAATTCCGCAAGGTGATTGGGTGCTGCGCTGCCGTTCGCGCCAACCAGTCCGTCCTGGGCGACGTAATAGTTCGCAGGCGCGTCATCCAGCAGTTGCACCGGCGGGCTGCCACGCTTGACCTTTTGCGAGTACTTCAGGAGCGCGGCGCCGACGATGGTGCCGCCGCGTGGATCGATGGTGAGTTTCAGCAGGTCGTTGCTGGCGGTCACGAGATCCTGTTTCGGCGTGGCAGCCACGCCGGCACCGGTGGCAGGCGGCGCGACGACACCCGCTGCGGGCGGCGTTACGGCACTTGCCGAACCCGCCGGGGTTGCACCGGCCGTCGGCACCACGGAAGAAGCGGCGACCACCTGCGCGGACGTGGGCGGTGGAGGCGCGGCAGGATAGTCGTGCTGCCACTGGCGCCAGAGCAGGAAGCCGACGACCAACAGCGCCACGACCAACAGGGTACGTGTTTGATTGATCACTGGGAAAGACTCGGAGTGAGGACGCGCTGCGGGTCGGAGCGGGTCAGCCGCCGATTGTGCCGGGCGTGGCCCGAAGCTTCAACGTCCGCAACGTTGCCCAGGTGTGGTCAAGCTCCTGCCGGAGCTCCTGACCGGCCGCGCTTGCTGCGGAAGCTCGCGCGATCAGCAACACGTCGATTGCAGGCAGGGCTTCGCGTTCGAATCGGAACGATTCGCGTGCAATGCGCTTGATCCGGTTGCGCGTGACTGCGCGCTTGCTGACCTTTCGCGAAACCGCAAGGCCCAGCCTGGCCGCATCGGATCGCGACGGAATCCAGCGCAACATGAAGTTGGACGTCCGTAGACGCCCGCTGGCGTTCCGCATCGCCGCGAACTCGGTGGCCCGCCGCAACCGCGCGGCAGGCGGCAACCCGGCCATGCGCGTCGTGATTACGGAGCCAGGCGTTTGCGGCCCTTGGCGCGACGCGCGGACAGGATCTTGCGGCCGTCGGCGGTTTTCATGCGCGCGCGAAAGCCGTGGGTGCGGGCGCGCTTGAGCACGCTGGGCTGGTAAGTGCGTTTCATCGGTGACTCCGCGGCGCGATACCCGCGCGAAGGCGGGTCAGACCTAGACAAAGAGGGTGATTGTACGGTTTGCAAGCACCGCGCGTCAACGGGAATACCACGGCACGCGTAACCTTGACGATCCCGAACGCAGTCTCCCGGCAGCCTGTTAGACTCACTCGTTCACCGCGTGCAAGCGTCACATTCTGGCATCGGGATCCACCACTGCGGGAATCCATGAGCGATCTTTGGCAACGCTGCCTCGCCAGGCTTGAAGGCGAAATCGAGCCCGGCGTGTTGCATACATGGCTGCAACCTCTGCAGGCGCGCTACGACGAGGGCACCCTGCGGCTGCTTGCGCCCAACAGTTATACCCTCGAATTCGTGCGCAACGGGTATCTCACGCGTATCGAGGGGGCCCTGTCTGCGCTCGCCGGTCGGCCCGTGCCGTTGCGGCTGGAGGTGGGATCACTCGCCTCGGGCGACAAGCCCCGCGCCTCGCAAGGCGCGGCTCCCTTTTCGGCTGCAACGCCACGGCACAACCTCGACCCCCATTACACTTTCGACAATTTTGTCGAGGGCAAATCCAACCAGCTGGGCAAGGCCGCTGCGATGCAGGTCGCCCAGAATCCCGGCCGCGCTTACAACCCGCTCCTGCTGTACGGCGGTACCGGGCTCGGCAAGACGCACCTGATGCAGGCAGCGGGCAACCTGATGCTCAAGCACAGCCCTTCGATGAGGTTGCTGTACGTGCACTCCGAGCGCTTCACCGAAATGATGATCGCGGCGCTGCGCAACAAGAACATGGATGATTTCAAACACCATTTCCGCTCGGTCGACGCCCTGCTGATCGACGACATCCAGTTCTTCGCCGGCAAGGACGCCACCCAGGAAGAGTTTTTCCACACCTTCAACACCCTGTACGAATCGCGCCAGCAAATCATCCTGACCTGCGATCGCTACCCGAAGGAAGTGGACAATCTGGAACTCAGGCTCAAATCGCGTCTGGGCTGGGGCCTCTCCGTCGCAATCGAGCCGCCGGACTTCGAGACCCGTGCCGCCATTCTGCTGGAAAAGGCCCAGACCCGCGGCATCCCGCTGCCCGGCGATGTTGCGCTGCTGCTGGCGCGACGCATCCGTTCAAACGTGCGCGAACTCGAGGGCGCACTCAATACGGTTGCGGCACAGGCCAACCTGTCCGGGCGCAGCATCACGGTGGAACTGGTCCAGGAAACCCTGCGCGACCTGTTCAACGTCCATGCGCGCGCGATCACCATCCAGAACATCCAGAAAACGGTCGCCGATTATTACCAGTTGCGCCTTTCTGACCTGCTCTCGCACCGACGTGTGCGCTCACTGGCACGGCCGCGGCAGGTCGCCATGGCGCTCGCCAAGGAATTGACCGAACATAGCCTGCCCGAAATTGGCGAGGCCTTCGGCGGCAAGGACCACACCACCGTCATGCACGCCTGCAAGAAGATCCGGAGTCTGTGTGAGAACGACATGCGGCTGCGCCAGGATTGGGACAAATTGATCAGGATATTGACTGGGTAAAGTTGTGGACAAAATGAGGCGTATGAAGTATTGACAAACCATCCACAACTCGTACACCGGAATTCCAGCGGTCTGTTTATCAGATTTAATTCGTCATCTAATTGTTTTATAAAGATAAAATTAAAAACATGCGATATCAACAAGCACTGCTTCTATAACTTTATCTACAAGTACAAACCAACCGAAGAAGATTGACTCGGGGGACAACCATGCGTTTCAGTACCCAACGGGAAGCCTTGCTCAGGCCCATGCAACAGGTGGTGGGCGTGGTGGAGCGTCGTCAGACGTTGCCGGTTCTCGCCAATCTCCTGGTCCAGGTGAAGGAAAATCGGTTGTCGCTCACTGGCACCGATCTGGAAGTGGAGATGCGGGCGAGCGCCGTTGTCAACGCGTCCGAGGACGGTGAAACCACTGTGCCCGCGCGCAAGTGGTTCGACCTGGTGCGTGCCTTGCCGGATGGCGTGGAGGTCGACGTCCAGATGAAAGGGGACCGCGTGGTAATGCATGCGGGGCGGAGCCGTTACACGCTGGTCAGTTTGCCGGCAGACGAATTCCCGACCACCGGCGACATCGAGGTCGCAGACAAGGTTACCCTGCCGGAGGGCACCCTGCGGCGTTTGATGGAACGTACCGCATTCGCGATGGCCAACCAGGACGTCCGGTATTACCTCAATGGTCTGCTGCTGGACCTGCGCGACGCGGAACTGCGCTGTGTGGCGACTGATGGACACCGCATGGCCATGTCTGAAGCCGCGCTGGGGGCAGCTTCCGGGGGTAACCGGCAACTCATCATTCCCCGCAAGGGCGTGACGGAGCTTTTGGGATTGTTCGAGACGGGTGAGGATGCCGTGTGCATTGAGTTTTCGGCCAATCACATCCGGGTCCGACGTGGCGATGTGGTCTTCACCTCCAAGTTGATCGACGGGCGGTTTCCGGATTACGAGGCGGTAATCCCGCTCGGGGCCGACAAGTTGGTTCAGGTCGATCGCGAAGCCATGCGGAACGCGCTGCAGCGCGCAGCGATCCTGTCCAACGAGAAGTACCGCGGTGTCCGCCTCGAAGTCAGCCCTCATTGCTTGCGCATCATTGCGCATAACCCCGAGCAGGAAGAAGCTTTCGAGGAAATCGAAGCCGAAACATCGGTGACCGACATTGCGATCGGGTTCAACGTGGGTTATCTGCTGGACGCTTTGGGGTCCCTCGATGACGCGCTGGTGCACTTGCAACTTCGCGACTCACAGTCCAGTTGCCTCCTGAGGGGGGCGGCGAACCAGGAAACCCAGCACGTGGTCATGCCATTGCGGCTGTGATCACTGCGGAACCGTGTTGCACCACCGGCGGTGCCCGGCAGTGAAGATCCAGTTGTTGCGTGCATCGAAACTTCGTTGTTTCGAAGTGGTGGAGTTTTCTCCCGGCCCCGCCATCAACTGGTTCACGGGCGGGAACGGCGCGGGCAAGACGACCCTGCTGGAGGCGGCCTACATCCTGTCACACGGTCGCTCGTTCCGTGGCGGAGCGCGTGCGGCGCC
>JBOHYV010000090.1:0-8422 GCA_050738135.1 Rhodanobacteraceae bacterium
ACACGCGTACCCGGCGGCAGCGCAGATCGCTGCGGCATGCGGGTGCGCGATGACCGAAGACAGAGCCCGCGCCGGCATGACTTTCGGCAGGGGGCCGTGTCACTTTGCGCGGATGCTGGCACAATCGTGATTCCGCGCGATACGCGCAGCGTGCCGCGATCCATTTTTGCCACTATTTTTGCCACTTCGAAGGATGCATCCATGCACAAACATCTGCTGACCCCGATCGCGCTGGCCGTCGGTGCGACGCTGGCCATCTCCGGCTGCAGCAACCATGCCCAGAATTCCAATGCGGCGGCGTCCGCCCCGACCTCGACGGCGCCCGGCACCTCGGTGGCCGCGGCAACGCCCGCTGCCGCGGCGACGGTGGCCATCACGCCGGACCAGCCGATCGCCTTCACGCTCGACAGCCAGTACAACCCCTGCGACGATTTCGTCGATTACGTCGACGCGAAGTGGAACAAGGCCAATCCGATTCCGGCCGACGAAGCCACCTGGGGCGGTTTCATGATGCTGATCCAGAAGAGCCGGCAGGAACAAAAGCAACTGCTGGAGACCGCCGCGCAGGATGCCGCGAACAACACCGGCAGCAAACTGCAACAGAAGCTTGGCAACCTGTATGCGGCCGGCATGGACGCCGCCACCATCAACAAGCTCGGCTACGACCCGATCAAGCCGGAACTGGCCACAATCGACGCGCTGAAGAACACCGCCGACATCGTCAACTTCATCGACACCAGTTTTGCCGATGGTGACGGCTATGTGTTCCGCTTCGGCTCCGGAGCGGACCAGCGCGACGCGACCAAACAGATCGGCTACGTGCACCAGAGCGGCCTGGGCCTGCCCACGCGCGCCTATTACCTCGAGCCGCAATACAAGCCGCAGCGTGACGCCTATGTAGCCTACGTGACCAAGTCATTCGAACTGGTCGGCATGCCGGCCGCCCAGGCCAAACAGGAAGCGCAGTCGGTACTGGGCTTCGAGACCAAGCTGGCCAAGGCTTCGCTGACCCGCATCCAGCTGCGCAACCTGGACAACCAGTACCACTTCGTCACGGTCGCGCAGGCCGACAAGATCAGCCCGCACTTCAGCTGGGACAAGTTTTTCAAGGCCCAAGGCGTCACCGTCGGCAAGGGCTTCTCGCTGTCGCAGCCCAAGTTCATCGAGGAGTTCAACAAGCTGTTGGTGGATGCACCGGTCTCCCAATGGCAGGCCTATTTCAAGGCGCACCTCATCAGCGGGGCGTCGTCGGCGTTGAGCCAGCCATTCCAGGAAAACAGCTTCAACTTCTACAACAAGACCCTGCGCGGCCAGCCCGAGCAGCAGGCGCGCTGGAAACGCGTGGTGGGGTCGATCAACAGGTCGATGGGCATGGGCCTCGGTCAGTTGTACGTCGCCAAATATTTCTCGCCCGAGACCAAGGCACGCGCCGAGCAACTGGTCACCAACGTGCGCAATGCGCTGAAGGAGCACATCGAGAACCTCGACTGGATGAGCCCGGCCACCAAGAAGAAGGCACTCGACAAATGGGCGCTGTTCCTGCCGAAGATCGGTTACCCCGACAAGGGCGAATGGCGCGACTGGTCGGGCCTGACCATCCAGCCGGGTCACTGGTACGCCAATCTTGCGGCCGCACGCAAGTACAACTACCACTACGACATCGGCAAGATCGGCGAGAAGACCGATCGCAAGGAATGGGACATGACGCCGCAGACGGTCAACGCGTATTACGACCCATCCACGAACACCATCAACTTCCCGGCCGCGATCCTGCAACCGCCGTTCTTCTACGCCAAGGGTGACGATGCGGTGAACTACGGTGGCATCGGTTACGTGATCGGCCACGAGTCCAGCCACGGCTTCGATGACCAGGGCAGCCAGTTCGACGGCCACGGCAACCGCGTCAACTGGTGGACCAAACAGGACAAGAAGAAGTTCGACGAACGCACCGCCGCGCTGGTCGAGCAGTACGACGGCTATGCGCCGATTTCCGGCAAGCCGGATCTGCACGTCAAGGGCAAGCTCACCCTCGGCGAAGACATCGGGGACCTTGGTGGCCTCAACATCGCCTACACCGCCTTGCAGACCGCGCTCAAGAACAATCCGAAGGAAGCCGATCAGAAGATCGACGGCATGACTCAGGATCAGCGCTTCTTCCTCAGCTCGGCGCGCATCTGGGAAGGCGACACGCGCGCGCAGGCCGCGGAACTGCGTCTCAACACCGACCCGCACGCGCCGGACGAGATCCGCGCGTTCGCTTCGGCCAGCGACATGCCGCAGTTCGCCGAGGCGTTCCAGTGCAAGCCCGGCGACAAGATGGTGCGCAAGCACCCGGTCAAGATCTGGTGACCGCTGCGGGCGGACCCGTTGCACCACGCAGCGGGTCCGCCTTTCGCGCGGTGCGCAAAACCTGAAGCGCCGGGAACCTGCCCCGCAACATTTCGTTCGACGCCGGGTGAATGCGCGGCGCCCTCCGTTGGCGTGGGGAATCGCCCTCGTCAGCCGGTGCATTGTGCATCGACAGCTACGAAGGCGGCGAGCTGATCGTCGAAGGCACCTACGGCGAACACGAAGCGAAACTGCCTGCCGGCGACGCGATCGTGTATCCGGCTTCGAGCCTGCATCGCGTGGAGGCGGTGACGCGCGGCGCGCGCATCGCGGCGTTCTTCTGGATCCAGAGAGCCTGGTGCGCGATGAAGCGCAACGACGCGTGCTGGTGCAGCTCGATACCTCGATCCGGCAACTGGCGACAAGCGGTGCCGACCCCGCGTCCGTCAAGCAACTCACCGGCGTGTACCACAACCTGCTGCGCCAGTGGTCGAACACCTGACCCGCGGCTACGGCCGCCGCGCCAGCTCCGGATTTTCCTTGGTCATCGGCATCAGATCCTTCTTCGACACGCCCAGCCACAACAGCAGCGGGCTGGCAAAAAAGATCGAGGACAAGGTGCCGACCAGGATGCCGATCAGCATCGTGATGGCGAATCCGTGCACGGCGGCGCCGCCGAAAATCCCCAGCGATGCCATCGCGATCGCCGTGAAGCCCGAGGTGATGATGGTGCGCGACAGCGTGTTGTTGATGGCGCGGTTCAGGATGTCCTGGGTCTTCGACTTGCGGGTCAGGCGGAACAGTTCACGCACCCGGTCGAACACCACCACCTTGTCGTTGATCGAGTAACCGACCACGGCCAGGATCGACGCCAGCACGGTCATGTCGAACTCGCGCTGCACCAGCGCGATGATGCCCACGGTGATCACCGTATCGTGGACCTCACTTGCGAGCGCGGCGATCGCGAAGCGCTTTTCGAAGCGCATGCCGAGGTAAATCATGATCCCGGCGATCACCACCAGCACCGCGTAGATCCCGCTTTGCTTCAGCTGCTTCCCGACTTCGGGCCCGACGAAGTCGGGCGCCTGGGCAAGCTTCACGCCCGAATGTCCGGCCGCAAGCGCGCCCAGCACCCGTTTGGACAGCTCACCGGCGATCTGGTCGGGACTCAGTTTCTGCTTGCCCGTTTGTTTGGGTGGCTGCAGACGGATCGTGAACTCACGCGTACCGCCCACGCTCTGCACCATCGCGTGTTCGAAACCGGCTTTCGCCAACGTCGCGCGCACGTTGCCGACATCCACCGGCTGCGCGTACTGCACCTGGATCAGGACACCGCCGGTGAAATCGAGGCCGTAATTGAGGCCCCGCACCGTGATCGCCCATACCGACACGATCAGGCAGATCACCGAGATGACGATGCTGACCTTGCGCATCCCGAGGAAGTTGATGTTCAGATCGTGGCGGAAGATTTCCATGGAATCCGGGTTTCTCTTCTTGAATCCCTCTCAAAAGGAGAGGGATGTCATACCCAAAGCGTCTTGAACTTCTTGTGGCGCCCGTGGATCAACGCGGTAATCGCGTGGGTCATGGTGATCGAGGTAAACAGCGAGATCAGGATGCCGATGCACAAGGTCACGCCAAAACCCCGGATCGCGCCCGCGCCCACCGTGATCAGCGCGACGGCCGCGATCAGGTGGGTGACGTGCGCGTCCACGATGACCGAGAAGGACTTCTCGTAACCGGTGCGGATCGACGCGAGCGGCGTCGAGCCATTGCGCAGCTCCTCGCGGATGCGCTCGCAGATCAGCACGTTCGCATCGATTGCCATGCCCAGCGCCAGGATGATGCCCGCGATGCCCGGCATGGTGAGCGTCACGCCGACGATGGACATCACCGCAACCAGCAGAAACAGGTTGAACACCAGCGCGATGTCAGCCACGATCCCGAACAGGCGGTAGTAGATCGCCGCCGCAAGCAGCACAATGGCCAACCCCAGAACGATCGCGTGATCGCCCTTGCGGATATTGTCCTGGCCGAGGCTGGGGCCGACCACGTACTGCTGGACGAAAACCATGGGCGCGGCCAGCGAACCTGAACGCAACAGCAGCGACAGCGTCTGCGCCTCCTGCTGGCTCAGGCCGGTGGTCATGAACTTCTTGCCGAACACCCCATTGATCACCGCGTTGTTGATCACCGTCTGGGTGGTCTTGGTAGTTTGGACTTCCTTGCCGTTCACCATCTTCACCACCGGCGTGGTTTCGATGTACACGATGCCCATGTTTTTGCCGACGTTCTCGGTGGTGAAGTCGAGCATCTTGCGTGCGCCCGCCGAATTCAGCGTGACGTTGACGTCCGGCTGGCCGGTCTGCTGGTCGTAGCCCGGCGAGGCATCCACCAGCTCGTCGCCGCTCACGAGGACCCGCTTTTTCAGCACCACGGGACGACCGTCCTTCATGTAATAGACACGATCATCAGGTGGCACGTTGCCGGTGCGCGCGGCTTCCTCCGCATTCACGTTCGGATCGTCGGCGTGGTATTCCAGGGTGGCGACGGCGCCCAGCGCCCGCTTGGCTGCGGCCGTGTCCTGAACGCCGGGAAGGTCCACGATGATGCGGTTCTCGCCCTGTTTCTGGATCAGGGGTTCGGACACGCCCAGCGCATTGACGCGATTGCGCAGCGTGGTGACGTTCTGGGTGATGGTGGTCTCGGCGAGCTTCTGCAGCACGGCCGGCTTGATCGTCGCGGTCAGCGCATAACTGCCGCCCGGGGTCCGGCTCTCCTCGATGTTCAGGTCGGCCGCATCGCCGCGGATCGCGCTGGAAGCCTGATCGCGGTCGTCCGAGGTCTTGAACACCGCGCGTACGCCATCGCCGCTCAGCGACACGGCGTCATGGGGAATCCGCTTCTGGCGCAGGATGGAGCGGATGTCGTCCAGATAGCGCTGCTGCTGCTTTTGCTGCACTGCATCCTGATCGACCGACAGAAGGAAGTGCACGCCACCTTGGAGATCGAGACCCAGCGGCATCGCGTGCGCGCCGATCGATTGCAGCCAATGCGGCACCGTGGTGGCCAGGTTCAGCGCGACCGTGTATTTGTCGCCGAGCGCCACGCGCAGGATATCGGAGCCTTGCAACTGCACCTGGGTGTTGGCGAAGCGCACCAGCATGCCGTTCTTTTCGATGGCAATGTCCTGATACGGGATCTTCGCCTTGGCGAGATCGGCCGCCACCTGCTTCTGCAAGGTCGCGTCGACCTTGGCATCGCGGTTGGCCACGATCTGCACGGCGGGTTGCGGCCGGAACGCGTTGGGCGCGGCGTACAGAAGGCCCAGCACCATCGCGATGCCGACCACCCAATATCTCCAGCGGGGAAAGTCGCTCATGGGTCAGAAGGAATGAACTGTGCAGGCACGCCCGAAGGCATGCTCAGGCGGAAGATTTGAGCGTGCCTTTCGGCAGCACGGTGGATACCGCACCCTTCTGCATGCGGATATGCACGCTGTCGGCCACTTCCACGGTAAGGAAGTGTTCGCCGACGTTCTCCACACGCCCCAGGATTCCGGCGGCGATCACCTCGTCGCCCTTGGCGAGTTGCGAGATCATCTTGCGCTGTTCCTTGCTGCGTTTCTGCTGCGGACGGATCAGCAGGAAATAGAACACGATGAACAGCAGGATGATGAACCCGAACTCGTACATCGGATTCGGCCCGGTCGGCCGCGCTGCGGGCGCCGCGGCAGCGGCGAATAACGTTGACAACATAGGGGATTCTCGGTTGTGGGGCGGACGCTTGGCGGCACATCTGCCCAAAAGACAGCGGATTATGCCATGTGTTTCCGGATCGCGCATCCGAAACCGGGGCGAAACCGGGGTCAGAGTGCACTTTCGCGAAACCGGGGTCAGAACGCACTTCCATGCAAGCACCAACACGCTTCGGAGTGCCAACGCCCGAAAGTGCACTCTGACCCCGGTTTCGCGATAATCGGCGGCGCGCAACGCCTCGAGGGCCCACCACGATGCAGCATCTGACCGTGATCACCACCGGCGGCACCATCGACAAGGTGTACTTCGACGCCAAGTCCGACTATCAGGTCGGCGCGCCGCAGATCGGCGATATTTTTGCCCATCTGGGCGTCGCCTTCGAATTCGACGTGGTGCCGGTACTGCGCAAGGACAGTCTCGAGCTGACCGACGCCGACCGCGCCGCCATTCGGGTCGCGGTGGAACGGCAGCCGCACCGGCACATCCTGATCACCCATGGCACCGACACCATGGTCGAGACGGCCCGCGCCCTGGCGGGGCTCGCCGGCAAGACCATCGTGCTGACGGGCGCGTTGAATCCGTCGCGGTTCCAGGATTCCGATGCGGTATTCAACATCGGCTGCGCCATCGGCGCGCTGCAGGGCTTGGGCGACGGCGTATGGATCGCGATGAACGGCCGCATCTGGGATCCCGCACACGTGCGCAAGAACCGCGCGGCCAACCGCTTCGAGGAAATACCCTGAAGGCGTCGCACGGATCTACCGCGCACGCCCCATCAAATGGGTCGGCCGGCTGCGCAATGCCCACGCAGCCAGGGTCAGCACCAGCAGCACCGGCGCCGCCCAGAACAACAGCACCAGAATGCCGCGCAGGGGCCCGTGCGAGCGGCTGAAAAGCAGGCCGTCTGCCGAAGCCGGTGAGGCGCGCATCGCCGGAAACGCCGGGCCAAAGGCCGCCGAGGCCACGTATTGCCCGGACGCCCCGGTGTGCGCCGCGATCGGCTCGCCCAACACGATGTACGCGTGCAGCAGCGGCGAGTGGGCGTGTGCCGCCGACACCAGCGCCGCCCCGGCTTCCGGTTCGCGCGCGAGCGAGCCGTAAACCCAGGCATCGAACACCAGGCAAGCGACAAACAATCCAAGCAGCACCGTGTACTTGCGCACCCGCATCGCTCAACCTCCGCATTCCACCAAGCATGGCAAGCAACGGAGTCCCGGTCAATGTGGCTACATCATGCCGGTTTGCAGCTTGGCCTCGTCCGACATCATCGTCTGGTTCCATGGCGGGTCGAACACCAGGTCGATCTGCGCCTCGGAGATGGTGGGGATCATTTCCAGCTTGCTGCGTGCGTCCTCGACCATGATGTCGCCCATGCCGCAGCCCGGCGCGGTCAGGGTCAGCTTGACATAGACCTTGCGCTTGCCATCGTCGGTGTGCTCCATGCTCAGGTCGTAGACCAGTCCCAGATCGACGACGTTGATCGGAATCTCCGGGTCGAACACGGTGCGCAGCTGCTCCCACACCACCTCCTCGACATCTTCGTCGTTGGCGTTCTCGGGCACCGACAGCGGTTCCGGCGGCGGTTTGCCGAGCGCGTCGGCATCCTTGCCGTCGACGCGGAACAGACTGCCTTCCACGTATACCGTGAAACTGCCGCCCATCGACTGGGTGATATAGCCGGTCTGTCCGGCCGGCAAATTGACCACGTCGCCGTACGGCACGTGTACCGCATGGCAATCGCGTTGCAGGGTGAAAGGTTCACTGGAGTTGCTGAATCCGGACATGATTTCTCGGGCTGGCGGTTTGCGGCGTGCACGGCACCACGCGAGGGTCAGGATAGCAACACCCAACCCGGCTGCTCATTGATGGAGGTCAGGGCCGTCGCATGCAAGCAAGCCCGGGCCACGAATACACAATCCGCCGCAATGTGCACGGCTGGTTTATCATCGGGTATCTGCTTCCTGCGAGCCCGAGTGAACGAGTCCGCCAGTCCCAAGCCCGCCGCCTCCACGCACGCATCGAGCACGGCGCTCACACGCCTGTTCGGGGGTTTGACTTCCGCCTTCGGCTGGCTGATGTGCACACTCGCGACCGGGGCCGTTGCCGCGTTCGCCGCGATCGTGCTCGGCATCCGCCCGTGCTGGTTCGTGCTGGTACTCGCGCTGCCATTGACCCTGGTGCTGGGGATTTGTGGCTGCATCGTTGCGCGGTGGGGGGCGCCGGTGGCGGCGCTGGCGGTGTTGCTGGCGGGCTTCTACGCGGAGTGTCTGGTCGCGATCGCGCGCATCGCCGCGGTCACCGGCTTTCCGTTCGGCCAGGCCTTCCGCGCCGGCGGC
>JBOHYV010000091.1:0-8402 GCA_050738135.1 Rhodanobacteraceae bacterium
GGCATCGCGAATGCCTGATCCGGCGAATCCGGGTCCGGGCGTGTACCGAACCCGGGGCGTCGGGAAAGGGCAGGACAGCTGTTTCCAGACCAACTGCTGGTTCACAACCTAAGTTTGAGGGGGCGACTCCATGAAACGTCAATCGGGCATCACCCTGATCGGGTTCGTGATCATCCTGGTCATCGCTGCTTTTTTTGTCTACACGGGGATGAAACTCGTGCCGGCCTACATGGATTACTTCAATGTCTCCAAGGCTCTCAACACGGTCGCGACGGAAGCCCGTTCGGGCGACATGAGCGTTGCGGAGGTGCAAAGGCAACTGGATCTCCAGGAACTCTCGCAATACTTTTCCGATTCGGACATCAGCGCCAAAAACATCTCGGTGGTCACCAATCCCAATGGTGGCTCTTCGCTCAAGTTGAGTTACGACAAGAAGATCTCATGGATCTACAACATCGATTTCCTTGTCCACTTCGAGAAGACGGTGCCGTTGAAGACGCAGGCACAGGGGTAACGTGAAACTCGGCTATCGCTTCGCCGACGATTCTTTGCTGCAACTCGCGCTAACCCACCGCAGCGCGGGGCGCCCCAACAACGAACGACTCGAGTTCCTGGGCGATGCGCTGGTCAATCTGGTGGTCGCGGAAATGCTGTTCGATGCACGGCCCCACGCCAGCGAAGGCGAGCTGTCGCGCCTGCGTGCGCAACTGGTGAGCGAGCCGGCACTCGCCGAACGGGCGCGCGAACTGCAACTGGGCGACGCACTGAAGCTCGGCTCGGGCGAACTCAAGAGTGGCGGGTTCAGGCGCGATTCCATCCTTGCCGACGCGTTCGAGGCGTTGGTGGCGGCGGTTCATCGAGACGGTGGTTTCAAGGCGTGTCGCGACTGGTTGCACATGGTTTTCGCCCAGCCACTGGCCGATGCTGGACCGGCGAACAAGGACTCCAAGACGAGCCTGCAGGAATGGTTGCAGGCGCGCGGATTGCCGTTGCCGCATTACGAGTTGCTGGCGGAGCATGGCGAGGAACACGCGCGCAGGTTCGACGTGGCATGCGTGATCGAGCAGCCGCACGCGGCGCGTTTCGAAGGCAGCGGCGCAAGCCGGCGCGCCGCAGAACAGGTGGCGGCAGCCGCAGCACTGGGTTTTTTGTGCGATCATCCATGACCGCTGCATTGTTGAAGCCAGCGGTCCCAAATGTTCCAGCAAGCAGCCATCCATGGCGCGGGGCATCGGCCCGGCCATCCTTGGCCGGTCGCTTGGCCGGGCACGCGATGCCGCCGGCATCGCGCAAGCGCCTGTCCTCGCCCTGGCTTTTCATGACAGCGGTTCCGAATGGATAACGCAGGGTTTCGTTGCGGCAATGTCGCCATCGTGGGGCGCCCGAATGTCGGCAAGTCCACGCTGTTGAACGCGTTGATCGAGGTGCATTTGTCGATCGTGACGCCGCGTGCGCATACGACCCGACAAAACATTCTGGGCATCGCCAATCCGTCCGGCGGACAGATCCTTTACCTCGACACGCCGGGTTTGCACCGCGAGGCCAAACGCGCGATCAACCGCAGTTTGAATCGCGCGGTGCATGCGGCGATCGCCGAGGCTGACGTTGCAGTGCAGGTGATCGTCGCCGAACAATGGGACGATGAGGATGCCGCCGTGTATTCCGCACTGGATGGACGCGCGATCCCCCGTCTGCTGGCGGTCAACAAGGTCGATCGGGTCTCCGACAAGGCGCGGCTGCTGCCTTTCGTGGAGGGGCTGACGAAGCAACGCCAATGGGACGAGATTTTCCTGCTCAGCGCCACGCGTCGCGCCGGCCTCGGTGAGCTGGAATTGGCGTTACTGGCGCGCCTGCCGGCAGGCGAAGCACGCTTCGATCGCGACACTTTTACCGATCGCAGCGAACGGTTCCTCGTCGCCGAATTGATACGCGAGCAATTGATGCGCCAGTTGGGCGAGGAGCTGCCGTACGCGACCACGGTCCAGATCGAGCGGTTCGAAGATCGCCCCGATGGCGTCACCGCGATCGCGGCAGTGATATGGGTGGAACGCGAGGGCCAGAAGGCGATCGTGATCGGCGCCGGCGGTCGGCGGGCCAAGGCCATCGGCAGCGCGGCGCGACGCGGCATCGAAGCGTTGCTGGAGCGCAAGGTGTTCCTGAAGCTTTGGGTGCGCGTGCGTGCGGGCTGGTCGGATGACGAGGCGGCATTGCGTGGGTTCGGGTATGAATGAGCAACGGGACTCGGGACTCGGGACCCGGGACTCGAAGAAGCCGTCTGTCGCAACGCTCCGGGTTTTTGCTGGTACAAGTTCAGATCGTCGTCCTTTTCGGTTGGCACGGATATTCAGCCCAGGTTGTATGGTTTGGTCGATTGGTGCGAAATTTCGCGCGCTTTTTGCGGTGTGCTCGATCATTGCTGCACGAATGGGAGGCGCGGTGGCCACGGGCGACAGCCCCCGAGTCCCGAGTCCCGAGTCCCAAGTCCCCGCCTAGATGCGCATCACCGGTCAACCAGCGTTTGTCCTGCATGCCCGTGCATGGCGCGAAACCAGCCTGTTGCTGGAGGTCTTCACGCTGGATTTCGGGCGGGTGGGCCTGGTTGCGCGTGGCGTGCGCGGCGCGCGCGCGCGGTTGCCGCGGTCGCTGCTGGAACCCATGCAGGCATTGCGCATGGACTGGACGGGGCGCGGCGAACTGCAAACACTGACTGCGGTGGAGCCTGACGGAGCGTTGTACGTGTTTCGTGGTGACGCGTTGCTGTCGGCCATGTACGTCAACGAATTGCTGGTGAGATTGACCGCACGCAACGATCCGCACCCACGATTGTTCGAGCGTTACGCGAGACTGCTGCGCGAGTTGTCCGACGCGCCGTCCCTGGCATGGTGTTTGCGCTGTTTCGAGCGTGACCTTCTGGCCGCGATCGGTTACGCGCTGCAACTGCAGACGGCTGCCGACAGCGGCGAAGCCATCGATGCCGCGCGAGCCTACGATTACCTACCGGAATCCGGCGCCGTTGAAGCTGGTGCGGATTCCGGGGGTGTGCGCTTGCGTGGCTCCGCGCTGCTGGCGCTGGCGAGCGGCGCACGGCCTGACCCGGAAGACCAGGCTGCCCTGCGCCGCCTGATGCGAACCTTGATCGGCGTACACGTCGGCGAGCGCGGCCTGCAGTCCTGGCGGGTCTTGGCCGGACCGCTGCGCGCCGGAAATCCTTGAATAACGCCCTGGTGCATCGGAAGAGTGCGGATCTTGCACATGCGAAAGCCGAGGTCCAGGATGAGGCAGCCTCATGGAGGGACTGCGCCATGACACCTCATCGTTTTCCGTGGATCGTCGTCGCTGCCGCATGGATCCTTTGCCCGGTAGTGTTGTGGGCATCGCCGTCAAAGAAGCCGCAAATCAAGCAGATCCCTGCGGTCACGGTGTCGAACGTCCCTGCGGGTTCCTACGATCGCGACGGTCCGCACCTCGCATGGATCGTGGCGGACGCCGGCAAGACCACGCTGGTGCTTGCCTCCCTGACTGGTAAGGACGCGCACACGGTTGCGCTGCCCGGCCGCTGCGTTGAGACCGGCCTGCGTTGGGCCAATGCCGGATACGGCTCGGGCGTGTGGCCTTGGCAAGGATATGAATTAGCCGTGATGACGCATTGCGCGAACGGCGCCGGACCGATGCACAGCGTGATCTGGCTGCTGGACACGGACAAGCGACATGCCAACACGTCGCCGCGCAAAATCGCCGACCTCGCCGGATACGCGCATTGCATGCAATGGACCGCCCAGGACAAGGGCGTCGCGTTCCTGTACGTGCCCGGTGCATTGCGTGCGCCCGATGCCCCGACGTCGGGCAACTGCGAATCGCAGGGCCTCAATGCGCTGTCCCCTCATGGCGACACCGTACAGCGCGTCGGGATGATTACCGTTGTCGACCACCGAAAGCTCGAAATGATCACGCCGGCGGGCATGAACGTGTACGAGTTCGCGTGGGTGTCGTTCGGCCAGCAGGCTCTTCTTTACGTCGCTTCGCCAACAGGCGGGACTCGCTGGAGCGCCAGGCTTTACCGGAAGTGGGGCAACGCCACACCGGGGCAGTGGGTCGTCGTGGATCCGGCTACAGCGCCTGCCCTGCGCGGCCGTCACATCGCGATGCCGAGCTGGGACATCTTTCATCCGATGGTTTATTTCCTCGGTATCAAGAACGACAAGAATGCGACAAGCGGCAACTGGTACCGCGTATCGTCCGGCGGCAAAGCGCTTGTAAATCTGACTCCGGGCTCAGGCCCCAAACCGTCCTGGGTCGACCCTTCCGGGGGACTTGGTACCCGTCGTGTGGACGGCAAAGTCGAGCTTCTGCGGTTGCCGCGCGCTCTGTCTTCGCCCTATGGCCCTGCTGGCACTACGAGGATCCTCTTCAGCGTGCCCGGCACGATAAGTGACGGTCGCGCTCCGCTAGCCATGTCGATCGCGCTGGACGGAATGGCCTTCGTGCAAAGCTCGCCCGACTCCGCTCCTGAGGTGCATGCAAAAAGAGGCGGTAACCTGGAGGTCCCACCAACGGTTACATTCATAAATGTTGGCGTGAAGGCGGAGCCCGACGCCCAATAGCAATGGGCAAGACAGGCATGCCATCGCTCATGATGGTCCTTCAGGGATTTCAGGAATCGCCGGATTGCATCTCCAGCGATTCCGCGTGCAGCGCAGCGCCGGTTGTCGTCAGCGCGTTGCGGAAAGCTTCGAGTGCGGATTGCACGTCGGCGGAGCTGGCACCGGTCGCAAGTGCGCGATGCAGTGCCGCGCTGGCGCGGGCCAAGGCCCGCGCGCCACAGAATCCGCACGAAGCGTGCAGGCGGTGCAGGGTGGGCAGCAACGAACGCGGATTGCCGTCTGCGCTTTCGAGTGCGGCCTGGACCTTGGGCAATTCCTGCTCCGCGAACAACCGGCGCAATCGTGCCACCGCCACCGTGGAACCACAGGCGCGCAGTGCACCGTCGTCGTCAAGCGACGAGTCGGCCATGAAGCCATGTTTGTACAACGTTGCGCGCAGCGTCTTGACCGACATGGGCTTGGACAACACGTCCACGAATCCGGCATCGAGCAGCGATGTCAAATCGATGCCGCGTGCCGCGCTGGTGGCGATGGCTGGCGTCGCCTGCGAGGCTGCGCAGGGATCGGTCCGCAGCCGGACCAATACGTCGTCGCCGTAATGGCCGGGAAGATGATGATCGAGGACCAGCAGGTCCCACGTTTGCGCGCGTGCCAGTTCGAGTGCCGTGCCGCCGTCCGTGCAGGCCGTCACGTCGGCACCGCAGGCGTGCAGGGCCTCGGCGAGGAACTCCCGGCTGACCGGGTCATCCTCGGCCAGCAGAACCCGAAATCGGTTGGCATCCTTGTCCACGGCAGCCCCTGTTGGCGCCCGTTAGGACACGGGCTGGCACAATCAGGCCACTGATAGCGGAAAAGGACGATCGTGGCAAGTTGGCGCGGACGGCTGCTGGTGGCATGTCTGTTGCTTGCGTGCGGGTGCGCGCAGGCGGCCGTGCGCGTGCAGGCAGCGTCGCTGACCATTTCCGGAGTCGAGTTGACCGACGTCCACATGCAAGCGTCCCCCGGCAAGGACGGCCGGCTGCAGTTCACGCTCGACGCCGCCAAGGTATCGGTGCCGGCGCTCGGTTGGCGTGATGTGGCGTTGACATTGCACGGTGAACCGCAGACGGCGGGCGGAAGCTCCTGGAAATTCACCGGCCACGTCAAGACCCGGCGCGCGCCGGGTGGAGCGTTGGCAGACGCGGATCTCGTGATTTCCTACAACACCGACGGCGGAACGCTTGTCGTCGACGTGAAACAGGGCAACAGCAACCTTCACGCACTGGTGCCGCTGGACCAGACGACCCACCTGCAGATGACGCTGCAGGCGTTGCCGCTCGCATGGCTGGGCGGCATCCTCGCTTCGGCGTGGCCGGAAGGGCGGCTCAAGGGCGGCAGCGTTTCCGGAAACGTGGCGCTGGATCTGGCCGCGAACGCCACCCGGGTCTCAGGGCGCGTCAACGTGGACGATGCCGATCTCGACAGCAAGGCGGGCACCATCGCCGCGCAAAAGCTGGGCGCCGATGGCAGCTTCCGGATCGAGAGCCAATCCGCATCGACCAGCCTGATGTTCGATGGTGCACTGCTCGGCGGACAGATGCTGCTGGGCCCGTTGTACGCACAGTTGCCTTCGCATGCCGCCAACCTGCATATATCCGCCACGCTCGGCCGTGCCGGCATTCGCGTGGATTCACTCGACTACGACGATCACGATGCTCTGCGCGTTTCGGGCAGCCTCGGGTTCGACCGCAAAGGCAAGCTCGACAAGCTGGACTTGACGCGCTTTGCGGCGACCTTTCCCGCGGCGTACACGCGCTACGGCACCGCGTTCGTCCAGAGCCTCACCGGCTTCGCGCAGCTGGATACGTCGGGCAGCATGGCGGGCTCCCTCGACTTCGGCGGCGGCGGTCTCAAGGCGTTCACCTTGACTGCCGAAAACGTGGCCGTGGACAGCCACGGCGGCAGCTTTGCGGTGAGTGGCCTGAATGGCAAGGTCGACTGGCTTGCGCGCGCGTCGCGCTCATCCACCACCCTCGCATGGGATGCGCTGTCGTTGTACAGCATTGCGTTCGGGCCGGCAAAGTTGCAGCTTGAAGACAATGCGGGTGCGCTGGGCCTGCGCGAACCGGTCACGGCCGCCGTGCTGGGCGGCTCGTTCAGCATCAATCGCCTGGTGTGGCAACCGGACGCCGGCAAGTCCCGGCGGCTGTCCGCGGGGTTTGCAATTACCAATGTCGATTTGCCCGAGTTGTGCAAGGCGTTCGGATGGCCCGCATTCGGCGGCAAACTGGGCGGGGCCATACCCGACCTGAGTTATCGCGGGGACGAAGTGGCCTTCGATGGCGGGCTTTCGCTGGATGTCTTCGGCGGTTCGGTCAGCATCACTGGCCTCAGCCTGCTGCACCCGTTCGGCAGTGCGCCCCAGCTTGCCGCCAATGTCGACATGCAACAACTGGATCTCGCCCAGATTACCAGCGTGTTCGATTTCGGCCAGATCACGGGTCGCATGAATGGTGACGTCCGCGGCCTCAAGCTCGTCAATTGGAAGCCGGTCGCATTCAGTGCCGACGTGACGGCAAACGGCGGCGGGAAAATCAGCCAGCATGCGATCCAGAGCCTCACCGAAGTAGGCGGTGGCGGCATCGCGGGCGGGCTGCAGAGCCTTGCCCTGCGGGTGTTCAAGACTTTCCATTATTCGCGCATCGGGCTCAGTTGCACGCTGTCCAATGGAGTTTGCAGCATGGGCGGCATCAGCCCCGATCCGGATCCGGACGACGACGGCTACACCATCGTGGAAGGCAGCGGCCTGCCGCGTATCACGGTGATCGGCCACCAACATGCGGTCGACTGGGCAACGCTCGTCGGTCGCCTGAAGTCTGCGACTGAAGGCAGCGGACCTGTCATCAAATGAGTGAGGAAACGGTCCGGAAGGTTCATGAGGAGGGCTCGTGTACACTGCAATACGACCGCGGTGGGCTCCCGGGCGCCATGCCGCCGCCTGCGGCATAACGACCGGAGGTATGTGATGCGCAAGCCTGCTTTCCTGATTGCCGTTTCGCTGGCCCTGTTGGCCGGTTGCGTCACCATCAACGTGTATTTCCCGGCTGCGGCTGCGAAGAAAGCGGCCGATCAGGTGATCGGCAACATCCTGGGCCCCGACGTGCCGGGACCGCCCCCTGCGTCGCCCGCGAGTGTGCCGCCTCCGCCCTCCAGCGATGTCCCGCCACAGGGTCCGCCTCTGGCGGTGCGCGTGCTCGACGCCCTGATCCCGGCGGCCTACGCGGCGGACACGCAGCCCGACCTGAACGTCAAGACACCGGCAATCCAGGCGATCGAAGCACGGATGCGCGATCGTTTTCACTCGATCATGAAAGGATTGCTCGATTCCGCAGCGGTCGGTTTCACCCACAACGGTGACGTCGCGATCCGCGATGCCTCGAAGATCCCATTGTCGCAGCGCGCACAGGCGACCCAGGCAGTTGCCGCCGAGAATTCCGATCGCGCAGAGCTGTACAAGCAGATCGCCGTCGCCAATGGCCACCCCGAGTGGGCGCAGCGGATGCGCGAGGCATTCGCCAAGCAGTGGATCAACCGGGCGCGCGCCGGCTGGTATTGCCAGAACGCTGCGGGCAACTGGCAGCGCAAGTGAGTGCAGGATGCACTCATCCCGTGCAGGCCACGGATGGCCGGTGACACGGGATCCAAGGCGAGGAATCCCGTCATCCCGGCCAGCACAGGGGCGTGCGCTGAGCCGGGATCCAGAGCGAGGAATCCCGTCATCCCGGCCAGCACAGGGACGTGCGCTGAGCCGGGATCCAGAGC
>JBOHYV010000092.1:0-8336 GCA_050738135.1 Rhodanobacteraceae bacterium
TTACGATCCTGCGCATGATGGCCGACGCCGGATTCGGCACCGAAATCGTGTCGGAAGGGGAATTGCAACGCAGCCTGCGCGCCGGCATTCCACCACAACACATCGTGTTTTCCGGCGTCGGCAAAACCGCTGACGAGATTGCGGCCGCGCTGGCCGCGGGCGTCGCCCGCTTCAACGTGGAGTCGGCGGACGAACTGCTACTGCTGCAGCGCCTCGCGGCGGAGCACAACGTGATTGCGTGCGCCTCGGTGCGGATCAATCCAGACGTCGACGCCGCGACGCACGCCAAGATTTCCACGGGCAAGTCGGAAAACAAATTCGGCGTCGGCATGGACGAAGCACGCCAGTGGTTTGCCGACAGCGCAAGGTTGACGCACGTACGCCTGGATGGCCTGCACGTGCATATCGGCTCGCAGATGCTGAGCCTCGATCCGATCCGGCTTGCGCTGCGGCGCACCGCCGACCTGTGGCGGGAACTGGTTGCCGCCGGGCATGCGATCCACAGCATCGACGTCGGCGGCGGACTCGGCGTGTGTTATCGCGCAGGCCAGGATCGTCCGGCGGCCATCACGGATTATACCGACGTGATCCGCGACGCGCTAGCGGATTTCGACGGCCGCATCCTGCTGGAGCCGGGCCGCTGGCTGGTGGCCGAAGCCGGCGTGCTGCTGACCTGCGTGATCCGCACCAAACAGGGTCGTCAACGACAGTTCCTGGTGCTGGATGCGGCCATGACCGAACTGATACGGCCGAGCCTGTACGACGCCTGGCATGACATCGTGCCGCTGGTGCAAGCGGGGCGACCGACGCAGCTCTACGATGTCGTCGGTCCGGTCTGCGAGACCAGTGATACGTTTGCACGCGCGCGTGAATTGCCGCAATGCCAAGCCGGTGATCTGGTGATGATCAAGACCACGGGTGCCTACGGTGCGTCGATGGCGTCGAACTTCAACTCGCGGCCGCTGGCGGCCGAGGTGATGCTCGACCGCGGCCGTTACGCCGTGGTGCGACGGCGCCAGACCTTCGATGAAATGATTGCCGGCGAACAGCCGGCGCAGAATTGGGAGAGTCCATGAGCATTCTCGTCAAATCCGCCGCACTGGCGTTCCTGGTGGTCATCTGCGGCGCCACCGCACGGGCCGCGGCACCGACTCCCGGCTCCAGGTCCGACTATGACCGCCTCATCGACGCCGTGGTGGCGCACTACCACCTGCCGGGTATCGCGGTCGGCGTGATCAAGGACGGCAAGGTGGTTTACACGCGCGTCGAAGGCAAGTTGCCTTCGGGCCAGCCCATGAACGCCGACACGCTGTTCGAAATCGGATCCACCACCAAAGCCATGACCGTGACGGTATTGGCGCGTCTGGTGGAAGCAGGCAAGTTGCAGTGGGCCGCTCCGGTCACCCGATACCTGCCTTCTTTCAGGATGTACGACCCATGGGTAACGAAGAACATGCAGGTCAAGGACCTGTTGTCGCACCACAGCGGCCTGCACGGCTTTTCGGGCGATTTGATGCTGTGGCCCCACCCCAGCCACTTCACGCCGCAGGATGTGGTGCACGGTTTGCGTTACCTGAAACCGGCCTACAGTTTTCGCGGGGGCTATGCCTACGACAATGTGTTGTTCGTGACGGCGGGACAACTGGCCGCGGCGGCGGGTGGCGCGCCGTATGCACAGCTGCTCCGTCGCGAGGTCTTCCAGCCCTTGGGTATGGATCGCTGTCAGGTCGGTACCTGGAATCGCGGGAAAGTCGGCAACGTGGCGCGCCCGCACGTGTGGCGCAGCGGCCATTACACCGCGATACCCGCACGCGGGGCCGTCCGTCACGC
Source organism: Rhodanobacteraceae bacterium (assembly GCA_050738135.1). Lineage (GTDB taxonomy): Bacteria > Pseudomonadota > Gammaproteobacteria > Xanthomonadales > Rhodanobacteraceae > 66-474. The sequence goes on from JBOHYV010000092.1 coordinate 1,831, forward strand.
CTCCACCATGGACGCGGCCGGCGGCGTGAGTTGCAGCCTGCACGACATGTTGATCTGGGCGAAGAACTGGCTGGCGCCGACACCACAGCAACTCGAATGGCTCGCACCCGCACAGCGCGAGGCGGAGTGGACGCCGCACACGCCGGTGCCGATCTCGAAACGGCGTCTGGACTGGGACGACACGCATTTCTTCAGCAACGCGCTGGGCTGGCGCGTTTCCGATGCCGACGGCGAGATGACGGTGTGGCATACCGGCGTGCTCGAAGGCATGCGTGCGGCGATCATGCTGCTGCCCTATCGCAAAAGCGGTTTCGTGGTACTGCTCGACAGCAGCGCGGACGACGCGCTGACCGTGCTCGACGAGGTGCTGGTGAAGCATTTCACCGCGCCGGGCAAGATGCAATCGGTGGCGAGCTACGCCGATGAACTGGAGCATTACGAGTCGCACTACCGCGCGCCCGTGCCCGACACGTCATCGCGCCAGCCAGCCACGCCCGCGGAACTGAAAGCGCGACTGGGCGTCTGGCAAGATCCGTGGTTCGGCAAGGTACGCATCTGCACGCGGGGCGATACCGTGCAGTTTGCGTCGCTGATGTCACCCCTGCTGACGGGCCAGGTCATGCGTGTGGGCAAGCAATATCTGGTGCACTGGGACGAGGCTCCCGATGCATGGTTGCACTTCCCCGCGCACGCCGGCGGCACCCTGTACATGGCGTTGGTCGACACCAATGCCGACGCCAGCTCCGATTTCAGGGATCTGGCCTTCACGCGCAAGGGAGCTTGCCCGTGAATCCCCGGGATGCGCGGCGATACGTGCACACTTGCGCGTTGACGGGATGCCTGTTGATGATGGCCATGGCAAGCACGAACGTGCAAGCAACCGAACCGATCACGCCCGCGCAGCGCAAAGCCGTGGTCGACACCCTGATGAACCGGTATGCCGGCGACGTGCCCGGCGCTTCGTTGCTGGTGATCCAGGATGGCAAGGCGGTGATCCGGCGTGGCTACGGCTACGCGAATCTCGAGAAACACATCAAGGCCACGCCCGAAACCAACTACCGCCTTGCATCGGTCAGCAAGCAGTTCACCGCGGCCTCGATCCTGTTGCTTGCGCAGGACGGCAAGTTGAAGCTCACCGACCCGGTGCGCAAATGGTTGCCTGAATTGCCCCCCAGCGACAGCAAAATCACCATCGAAAACCTGCTCACCCACAGCAGCGGCCTGATCGACTACGAAAGTTTGATCCCGTCCGACCGCACCACCCAGATCAACGACGACGACGTGCTGCGGATGATCGCCGCCCAGCACCGCCTGTACTTCACGCCCGGCAGTGCACACCGCTACAGCAACGGTGGCTACGTGTTGCTGGGCCTGATCGTGCAGCGCGCCTCCGGCATGGATTTGGCCGACTTCATGAAAAAGCGGATCTTCCAGCCGCTGGGCATGGACCACACGCTGATGTACGAGCACCATCGCGGTCCGCAGGTCGCCCACCGCGCCTATGGCTACAGCGACATCGACGGCAAGTGGACGCAGACCGATCAGGACGTCACCAGCGCGACCCGCGGCGATGGCGGCATCTACTCGAACATCGACGACATGGCACGATGGGACGCCGCGCTGTATTCCGACAGACTGCTCGACGCGGACTCGCGACGCCTTATGTTCGGCCCGCACGACCCCGCCGACGACCCCGACACCGACTACGGTTTCGGCTGGCGCCTCAGCGGCGATACCGCGTGGCATTCCGGCGAAAGCATCGGCTTCCGCAACGTGATCATTCGCTGGCCGAAACAGCACGTGACGGTAGTCATCCTCAGCAATCGCAACCACTTCCAGCCCTATCCACTGGCACTCACGATCGGCGAGTTGTTCCTGATGGAGTGAGGATCCCCCGGCAGAGCCTGGGGAACTCCTATTTTGGTTTGGGACGACGCGCGGCCCCAGAAATGACCATGGCCAGCCTCTTTCGGGCCAGCATGCCAGGGCCTGTGCTGGCACCCACTGCCGACACCATGCGACACTCACGCAATGCCCACCCACTCGACCACAATGGAGCTCGCGGCGGTCTTCGCCATCGCGCTCTATTTCGCCGCGGCGGCGGCGTTGGCAAGGCCGCTCCTGAACCAGGGGAGCATTCCCCGCCGCGCTGCATTGGCAACCGGCACGATCGCGGTACTGCTGCACTTCGCGGTGTTGTTCGGCATCCACCGCGGCGCGGTGGACCTGCACTTCTATGCCGCCCTTTCGCTGGTTTCGGCGGTCATCGCGGCGCTGACCCTGATCGTCAATGCGATGCGTCCGGTCGCGGCATTGGGCATCATCCTGTTTCCGCTGGCCGGATTGTTTCTCGGGATCGACGAATTCGTGGCGCCGCCCACCGCCCCGTTTCCGCTCGACTGGCAGATCAAGCTGCACGTCACCTTCGCGCTGGTCGGCTACAGCCTGCTGGCGATTGCCGCGGTTTTGGCGCTATTGCTGACGACCCAGGAAAAAGCCCTGCGCACCCGCCGCCTGGGCGCATGGGCCGGTGCGCTGCCACCACTGACGCAAACCGAATCGCTGATGTTCAAGCTGATCGGCGCGGGCTTCGCACTGCTGACGCTTACCTTGCTGTCGGGCATCCTGTTCGTGCACAACCTGCACGCGCAGCACCAGGCCCACACCGCGATCCTGTCGCTGGTGGCATGGGTCATCTTCGGCGTGCTGCTGATCGGCCGCTGGCTCTGGGGCTGGCGCGGGCGCCGCGCGGTCAATCTGACCCTCGCCGGCATGGCGATCCTGCTGCTGGCCTTCTTCGGGTCGAAGTTCGTGCTGGAAATGATCTTCCACCGCACCGGCATGTAACGACCAGCACGTGCAAGTGACGCGGGGTTGTGCAAATATCCGCGCCGTTTCGGCACTTCTCGACGTGGGGGCACTCCATGGCTTTATCGAACGGTTCCATGCGCTCATGGAACGAGTCCCTGTCGCGGTACACCCGCGTCATCACCGCCTGCCTGCTTGCCGCATGCCTCGCCTGGCTCGCGGTCGGCACGGCGCGCGCCGACACCACGCTGAACCCGTCGCTGTTGCCGGGAATCCAGGCGGCGACGTTCGAAGTGGTGGCAGCCAAGCCGAAGGACACGCTCAGCTACGAAAAGCCGCTGCCGATGGACCTGCTGCCGTACCAGGAGCGCACCGACAAGTACTACTCCATCGGCACCGCGTTCGCGATCGGCCCCAACCGTTACGTTACCGCCGGACATGTGCTGATGACCGGCTACCAGAGCCTGTGGGGGCCGCCGGAACTGCGAGACGCTTCGGGCAAGGTTTACGCCATCGACAAGATCGAGAAGTTCGCGCTGCGCCGCGACTTCGTGGTGTTCTCGCTGAAAGATCCGCCCAAGGTCACGCCGCTGGCCATCGACGCCCATCCGGCCTTGAATCAGGTGGTGTACTCGGTTGGCAACGCGCTCGGCACCGGCGTGGTGATTCGCAGCGGCCTGTACACCTCGAACACGCCCGAAGCCCAGGACGGCAGGTGGAAATGGATTCGTTTCTCGGCCGCGGCTTCTCCCGGCAACAGCGGCGGGCCCTTGCTGGACCAGGACGGCAAGGTAATCGGCGTGGTGTTGATGAAATCCCCCAACGAGAACCTCAACTACGCGCTGCCGATGAGCGATGTGCTGGACGCGCCCAAGGATCTGGCGCGCCTCGACCGGCGCCTGTCCTATCAGTTCGATGTGTTCGACTCCACCCTCAGCAGCACCTTCAAGGGAGCATTCAAGCTGCCGCTTTCGGCTTCCGACTTCTTTGCTGCCTACGCCAAGGCTTTCCACCCTTACCTCGATTCCCAGCTCAAGGCGTTGCTCGCGCAGCAATCGGCCAACCTGTTTCCGAATGGCAACGGCGCGCACCAATTGCTGTACGGTGGCCCCTCGATGGACGACTTCCCGCAAGTCGTCACCCGCAATAGCGACGGGGTGTGGACGACCAGCGGCAAAGCGACGACCAAGGTCACCCTGCTTGCCAACGGTTACATCTCGGCCGGAGTGGTCGCGGGCAACATCCTGTTCCACCTGCGCAAGCCGGACAACATTCCTGAAGCCACATTTCATCACGATCCGAAAGGCGTGATGGACATGCTGCTCAAGACCGGACTCCTGAAGCGGCGGGTCGGAGCGGAGAACGTTCGGGTCACCTCGCTTGGCAATCCCGGCATGGCCGGGGCCTGGACCGACCGCTGGGGCCGCCGCTGGCAAACCTGGACCTGGCCTGTGCCCTACGCCAATGGCTACGCCAAGCTGTTTGCGCTGCCGACGCCGGATGGCTACGCGATCATGATGCGCCTTGAGTCGGCATCCACGACCCACGACACCACGATCAACATGCGCGCGCTCACCGATTTCATCAGCCTGCCCTACGACGGCACGCTGGCGCAGTGGAAAGCGTTCCTCGCCGAACCGCCGTTGTTGCCTGACGTGTTCAAAGGCCTCCACATCACATTCGATTACGGCAAGGATTTCCGCTACGACTCCTCGCGCCTCGCGTTCTCGTTCACGCCCGAGCTGCAAAAGATCGACGCCGACAGCATGCTGACGCTGGGCTTCACATTTTTCCCCGGCCACGACGGCAAGGCCGTGTGGGGGGTCGGCCAGGCGTGGCTGGCAGAAAACAACCAGAGTCACCACTGGGTCAGCATCATTCGCAACCAGGCGCCGCCCGCCGACCTCGACGACAGCTACCAGAGTTTCTGGAAGAAGGTCGTGGGCCACCAGCATCCCTACGATGCGATGGCGTACAGCGAAAACGACATGACCAAGATCAACGCGGTGGTGCCGGCGCCCCATGAAGACACGCCATCGGTGCTCTACACCGCGTATGTCTATCAGCCCGGCACCCAGCCGCAGAAAGAAATGAAGCAGAAACTCGATCTGCTTTTGAAGAACGTGCGGGTCAGCGGGCAATAGCTGCGGGCCTGAGCTGCCACTCCCGGCCGCACGGCTGCGGTGAATCCGCACCATGCAGCCAGCGGCACAATCCCTTCAGCGGCACCCGCCGCCTCGGCCGCATTGCATCACGGCGCGAGGCGACGCGTGGTCCACGGTGATATCGATCAGCTTTGGCTTTGCTTGCCTTGGCGCGCATGCAGGCCCGACGTGTCGACGTGCGAAACCCCGGGCACGCCCATCGCGGCCTTTTTCGCCTTTGCGATATCTTGCTGGCTATAGACGCTTCCGCTGAGCGTCGCGGTGCCGTTGCTGAATTTCACGTTGACGTGGGTTGCCGTAACGCCGTGCGACTTCAACGCTTGCTTGATCTGCTGTGAGGTCTGACCGCCCGACATGTCGCCGGGCGCCGAGGTCATGGGCGTCGTCTGCGGCTGTGGGGTCATCTGTTGAGCTCCCTGGGCATAGGCGATGGTGCCCAGTGAACCTGCGAGCAGGGATGTGATAACGGCGGCTGCGATACGGGTTTTCATGATGTGACTCCTTGTCTGGATTGGCCGTGGGTTGGAAACGGTGCGACGAGGCGCCGGCCGCCACGCCGACGTCCCTGTCGATCTCCATATTGAGGCGTCCCGATGAACCTGCATCGAATCGCGGCTGCATGAAGTGAATGGTCTTCAAATCACCTTGCGAACTCTGAATCGGTCGCGGATCGGGGCAGCCGGGTTGTTTGTTTTGGCGTCCGATTTCGCGTCGAGGCCGAGGTGTCGGGATACTTTACATTTTCGCGATGCGCTGACTGATCGACGGGTTCGTGGGCCTGCGCCGGGCGGATGGCGTAGACAGCCATTTGCGAGACCCTGATTATCCGAGCCTCCAGCCAGTTTTTCCTTCTCCCTCCGGGAGAAGGGACGTGAAACGCCGCCTGTTCTTTGCGCGAAGCGTCGGATGAGGGTTCGGCACCACGCGACCGGCGCAACGAGAGCACTTGGGCCGCGCGCAACGGCGGACCCTCACCCGCCCCTGTCGGGGCACCCTCTCCCGAAGAGAGAGGGAAATACGCGGGACCGAGCCTCATCCGTCCCCTTGGGCACCCTCTCCCGAAGAGGGAGGGAACCGCGACGGCTGAGGGTCGCGGATAATCCGATTGGTCAATGCCCCAGCAACGCCTTGGCCTTGGCGATCACGTTGTCGACGGTGAAGCCATACTTCTCAAGTACGAGTTCGCCGGGCGCGGACGCGCCGTAGCGATTGACGCCCACGCCGGAACCGCGGTCACCGACCCAGCGCTCCCAGCCTTCCCTGCACCCGGCTTCCACGGCGAGGCGTGCATGCACGTTGGGCGGCAATACGGAATCGCGATACGACTGATCCTGCGCCGCGAACAATTCCCAGCTCGGCATCGATACCGCGCGCGCCTTGATGCCTTCGGCCTGCAGCTTTTCGACCGCCTGCGCGACCAGTCCGGTTTCGGCGCCGGTGCCGATCACGATCAGATCGGGCTGAACTGAACCAGGCTCGCCCTCGCAATCCAGCAACACGTACGCGCCGCGGCGCAGGCCATCGGCGCTGGCG
>JBOHYV010000093.1:0-8310 GCA_050738135.1 Rhodanobacteraceae bacterium
GCCCAGGTCTTGTCCGGTTCGGCTTGCATCGTGAAGTGCAACGTACCGCCGCGCGTGATTTCCGCATACGTCAGGTAATCGCGCTGCAGCGGTTTGCCGTCAAGCATGACCGCCCCGACCCAGGGATGATCCTTGCCCAATCCATCGACCGTGATTGTGAAAGTCTTGCCGTTCGGCAGATGCATCACCGCGCGACGCACGAACGGGCGACCGATCACGTACTGGTCGCTGGCCGGCGCCACCGGATAGAACCCGAGCGCAGTGAAGATGTACCACGCCGACATCTGACCGAGATCGTCGTTGCCGGCAAGGCCCGTTGGCGTCGGCGCGTATTGCGTGTGCATGATTTGCGTGAGGCGAGCCTGGGCCTTCCACGGCGCGCCGGCGTAGTCGTACAGATAGGCGATGTGCTGGCTGGGTTCGTTGCCATGCGCGTACCAGCCGATCAGGCCGGTGACGTCTTCGATCCCGGCAAACGCTTTCGGGTTGATTTTCGCATCGAATACATCGTCCAGCTTCTTCACCAATCCCGTGTCGCCCAGTTCGTGGATCAGGCCGCCGATATCCTGCGGCTCGTACCAGGAGTACTGCCAGGAATTGCCTTCGGTGAAGCCGCTGCCCGCACCAGCCCTGGCCGGATCGAATGGTTCGCGGAATTGGCCATTCGCCAAGCGCGGCTGGGCAAACCCGATTTTTGGATTGAACACGTTGCGCCAGTTTGCGGCGCGCTTGAAGAATTCCTTTGCGACCTGCTTGCGACCCATCGCCTCGGCCATGCGCGCGATGGTCCAGTCGTCGAACGCGTATTCCAACGTCTTGGAAACCGACTCGGTTTCGTGATCACTCGGCACGTAACCGAGCTTCATGTAGTCGCCGAGGTCGCCGTAAGGCGCGTAGGTTGCGCTTGCAACCATGGCCTTCAGCGCGGCGCCGGCGTCGAAGCCGCGAAAACCCTGCATGTAGAAATTGGCGATCACCGGCACCGCGTGGTAGCCGATCATGCACCAGGTTTCGAGGCCCTGGTAGGCCCATACCGGCAGGATGCCGAAGGGGCTTTCCTGCTGCGCCGCGACCAGCGAATCCACGAAATCATCGATGCGGCGCGGCGGCTGCAGGAACGCCATCAGTGGCATTTCCGCGCGATAGACATCCCACAAAGACCAGCTCGAATGGAACGTGAAGCCCTTCGCCGTGTGCACGCCATGATCGGGACCGCGATATTGGCCATTGACGTCCATCGCAAGGTTGGGCGCGATCATCGCGTGGTACATCGCGGTATAGAAGCTCTTCTCGACATCCGGCGGCGCCTCCACGTCGATCGCGGACAAGGCCTTCTCCCATGCCGCGCGTGCGTCGCTACGCCGCGCGTCGAAGTTCCAGCCCTTGCCGTCGGCATCGAGATTGGCAATGGCGTTGGCAGAGCTGACGGTGGAGATCGCCACTTTCACCAGCAGCGGCCGGGTCAACCTGCCGAACTCGAACGCGCCTTCCAGCTGCTTGCCCGCGATCGCATCGACGCCGGTCGGGTTGGCGTCGGGCCCCTTGAAGCCCTTGTAGGGTATGTCGGTTTCGCGATTGACCAATTCGTGCGATGTCATCGGCTGCGAAAACCGGATCGCGAAGTACAGTTGACGCCCCGGTGCCCAGCCACGTGTTTCGCGATAGCCCGTGACGGTGCCGTCCGCGCGCACGCGCAGCCGCGCCCACAACACCTTGCCGGGATAGTTGTAAATGCTCGGACGCAAGTCCAGCAATACGTGCGCATCCTGGCCCTTCGGGAACGCGTAACGGTGCCAACCCACGCGCTTGCCGGCGGTCAGCTCCACCCGCACGCCGCTGGTCGCCAGGGTCACCGCGTAATAGCCGGGCTGCGCAGTTTCGGTCTTGTGGCTGAAATCCGAACGATAACCACTGCCCGGCTGGTCGGGATCACCCGGATCCCACTTCACCTTGCCGACGCCCGGCATCAGCAGCACGTCGCCGAGATCGGAATGACCGCTGCCCGAAAAATGCGTCTCGGAGAAACCGAGGATGCTGTGGTCGCCGTACTGGTAGCCCGCGGCCCAGGGATACGCCTTCCTGAAATCGGGCATCGCGGTGTCGGGACTCAACTGGATCATCCCGAACGGCACCGTGGCTCCGGGAAACGTGTGCCCATTGCCTCCGGTGCCGATCATCGGATCGACTTCGGCCAACGGAGGGGTGACGGTTCTGCCCGGCGGTGCCGCCACCAGGGTCAAAAGCGCCACCACGACAACGGCAAGGATGGACGACGCGCGTGCGACAGGCATGTTGGCAGCCTCGGGCGAGCGGCAGTGGAAAACCGATACTACCGTGCCGCGTCGGGTTCGACTACGCGAAGGCGACGCAATCGCGCTAGCTTCCTCTTGCTATTACCAACACTATTGAACTGGTGTTCGCTAGAACGGAATGTCGTCGTCCTCGAACCCGTTGCCCTGCGGCGGGGGCTCGGAAGCGTGACCGCCGCCGGATGGCGCACCGCTGGGGCGGCTCTGCGGGGAGCGCTGGCGGTAACCACCACCCTCACCACGCGGTTCGCCGTCGCCCGGTCCTCCGAGCATCTGCATGTTGTTGGCGATGATGTCGGTGGTATAGCGTTCGATGCCTTCCTTGTCGGTGTATTTGTCGGTGCGCAAGCTGCCTTCGATGTACACCTGCCGGCCCTTCTTCAGGTATTCGCCGGCGATCTCGGCGAGGCGACCGAAAAACTTGATGCGATGCCATTCCGTGCGTTCCTGCCGCTCACCGGATTGCTTGTCTTTCCAGCTGTCCGTGGTGGCGATCCGGATGCTGCACATGGCCGTGCCGGACGCGCTGTAGCGCGTCTCCGGGTCCGCGCCCAGATTGCCGACCAGAATGACCTTGTTGACGCCGCGTGCCATGTGCAAATCCTCGCAAGGGGAACCACCGGACCGATGATGCTAGCACGCGCGATGCCGCGTCTGCCGGCACATCCCCATGCACCGTGTAGGCGTTCGCCGGCAGTTTGCTGCGAAGCATTATAATTGCGGGATTGCCGTGACATGGACGCCCATGAACCGCCTTTCGCCCCTGCCGCCGTCGGAACCTGCCAACGCCTTCAGCGTAGCGCGCGATCTTGCCGCTCCGGACATGTGCGAGGTGGACCGGATGATCCGCCAGCGACTGCACTCGGACGTGGTCCTGATCAATGCGATCGCCGAACACATCGTGGGCGGCGGCGGCAAGCGCCTGCGGCCTACCCTGCATGTGCTGGCCGCGCACGCGGCCGGTTATCGCGGCGATGCCCACATCGAACTGGCCGCGGTCATCGAGTTCATCCACACCGCCACCCTGCTGCACGACGATGTGGTGGACGATTCCGACCTGCGGCGCGGACGCAAAACCGCCAATGCCGCATGGGGCAATGCCGCCAGCGTGCTGGTCGGCGATTTCCTGTACTCACGCTCGTTCCAGATGATGGTGGAATTGAATCGCATGGCGGTGATGCGGATCCTTGCAGATACCACCAACTCGATCGCCGAGGGGGAGGTGTTGCAACTCCTCAACATCGGCAAGGCCGAGACCAGCGAAGCCGCCTACATGCACGTGATCGAACGCAAGACGGCGGTGCTGTTTGCGGCTTCCGCGCAGCTGGGCGGCGTGCTGGCCGGCTTGTCCGACGAGCAGTGCCTCGCGCTGCGCCGTTACGGCATGCAACTGGGCTGTGCATTCCAGATTGCCGACGATTTGCTCGATTACGTTTCCAGCGCCGACGCGCTGGGCAAGAACATCGGCGACGATCTCGCCGAAGGCAAACCGACGCTGCCGTTGATCTATGCGATCCAGCGTTCGACCCCGCTGCAGGCCGAACTCCTGCGCAACGCGATCACCAGCCGCAGACTCGCGGCGCTGGACGTCATCGTCGCCGCGATCCGTGATTCCGGCGCGCTGGAGCGCACCCGCGTGCGTGCGCAGACCCATGCCGAGGCGGCCCACGCCGCGCTGGGGGTGTTACCGCCGTCGGAATTTCGCGATGCGCTGGCCGGGCTGGCCGGTTACGCGGTGAACCGTACGTCTTGAATCCACCAGCGTAGCCCGGATAAAGCGCAGCGACTGCGTTTGCAGGATTGCAAACGCGAACGGCGAAGCCGACCCGCAGGGTGAGCGACATGGATGTCGCGAATCAATCCGGGGCGCTGTTCCCGGATTTCGTTTCACTCCATCCGGGCTACACGAATGTCGCGGCAAGCCGCCCAGCGGGTGCCAACCCGCCGCCGTCATTTCATTCGGCGGGATGCGCTGCGCTACTCCCGCCCTACTCCTCAGCCTTTGTCTGCAAACGCCTCGTCGAGCCACGCATGCATCAGCGCGAACGCGCGCTTTGCGACCGGCGGGTCGTACACGCAGCCCGGTGGTGAGTGCGACCAAGGTTCGGAGAAACAGTGCACCGCGCCGCCGAACACCACGAACTGCCACGGCGCGGGGCTTTGCTGCATTTCCTTTCTGAAAGCCGGCGCATCGGGCATGGTGCCCCGGTCATCCGCACCGTTCATCGCCAGCACCCGTGCCCTGATGTGCTTCGCGAGTGCTGGATCGTCAGTGCCGAGACCACCGTGGAAGCTCACTACCGCGGCGACATCGGCACCCGTGCGTGCGAGGTCAAGTACCGACGTGCCCCCGAAGCAGAACCCGATCGCGGCTAGCCTTGCGGAGTCGATGGGCGCCGCGTGTTGCGCCGCCAGTTTTTTCAGCTGGTCAAAGGCCGCCGTCACGCGCTTGCGCAACCGCGGCCGGTCGGCCATCAGCGCGCCGCTCGCAGCCGACGCCTGCCGGCTGTTCTTCGGACGCACATCCTTGCCGTACATGTCGCCCATGAAAATCACGTAGTTCTTGCCCGCGATCGACTCGGCGAAGGCGATGTTGCGGGCATTGATGCCGGTCCAGTCCGGGATCATCAGCAATCCCGGCCGCGGCGTCTTCACCGCGTCGTTCCACACCAGCACGCCCTGCATGGCTTTGCCATCGACCGTGTAGGCGACGGGCTTGGTACGCATCGCGGCGTGCGCGAGCGATACACCGCCGAACACAAGCAACAACGCGAGGACAACCCTCATGCGATCATCCATGATCGCCGCGCCAAGAGACCTCCAGCGAGGACAAACGGGCTTCCGCAGCGTGTGCCGTCCAGAACGGCCATCCACGGCCTGACTTTTCACCAAACCCTTGCGCATGATCGTCTCTCCTGTCAGTCCACACCTGCGGCATGCGCCGACAAGCGATTCTTCAACGGTTCGACGGCATCGATTGCGCGCATGCCAGTCCCGCGCAATGCAGCCCACGCCGGAGAATGCCACGCGAACACCCGTTCGATCGCGTCGATCGCATTGGCATCGAGCACTGCCGACGCACGCCGGCGCCGTGCGTAGCGCTGCAATACGTGCGGCGCGGCGAAGTCGCGGCCCGCCGCGCGCGCTTCGCCCAGCACCGCGGCGAGTTCCGCGACATCGCGCAGACCAAGGTTCGCGCCCTGCCCCGCCAACGGATGCACCGCGTGCGCGGCATCCCCGATGAAGACGCAGCGTCCGGCCGCGAAACGTCGTGCGATCTGCAGCCGCAGCGGAAACGACGCACGCGGGGTGGTCGCGGTGAGCCGCCCCAGTCGAAAGTCCGACGCGATGCCCGCGGCTTCGCAAAATGCCGCATCGTCCAGCGCCAGCACTTCACGCGCGCGCGACTCCGGCAACGACCAGACGATCGAGCTGCGGCCGTCGGCCAGCGGCAACAGTGCGATCGGGCCTTCACCGGTAAACCGCTGCCAGGCGGTGTTTTGGTGCGCACGTTCACTCGCCACGTGGGCGACCAACGCACGTTGGTGGTAGTCGCGGCCGCGCACGGAAACGTTCGTCTGCTCGCGCAGCTTGGAGTCCGCACCGTCGGCGACCACCAACAATGTCGCCGCCAGATTCTCGCCATCGTCGAGAACCAGCACCACGCGGCCGTCGCCTTGCGCAAGCGACTCCACCTGCGCAGGACACACGCGGCGTACGCCGGCGTTCTCCAATGCCTTCCAGAGCGTCCACGCGACCAACCTGTTCTCGACGATCCAGCCGAGCTGCGCGCGACCTTCACGCGCGGCATCGAACGTGAGTCCGGCGCCGGACGCCGCATCCCACACGCGCATGCAGCGGTAGGGCGACACCCGCGCCGCCGCGACGTCGCGCCATATGCCGAGCCCATCCAGCAACCGCGCCGACGAAGGAGCCAATGCGATCACCCGCAAATCTTCGGGCTCGTCGGCGTGCCATGGCACGGGTTCACGCGCTTCCAGCAATGCAACCGAAAAGCCGCGCTGCGCCAACGCCAGCGCGCACGCCGCGCCGACCATGCCGCCACCGGCGACAGCGATGTCCATCGCGGGGCGGCGTGTGTTCACGGCGCAACATCCAGCGCTGCCGCGGGCGGCAAGCCGCGGAATCCCATGCCGCGACGGGTCACGGCGTGCCGCAACGGCGATATGCCCTCCAGCGCCAGCAATGCCAGCGAGCGCAGCGGCGCCAGCGCCGGTTGCGCGAGGCAACCCAGCGCCACCAGCCCGTGACTGAAGGCAACCACGCCGTCGCGATCCGGCTGACGGCGCAGCGCGTATTCGTGCAACAGTGCTGGCATGCCGGGGTCTTCCGCGCCCTCGATCGACTCCGCAAGCGTCAATGCATCGCGCAGGCCGAGATTGAAGCCTTGCGCCCCGATCGGGTGCACCGTTTGCGCCGCATTGCCGACCAGCACCGCGCGTGGCGCGGTCACGGCGTCAGCCAGCACCCGACGGATGCGGTGCGGAAAACGCTTGCCCGGTCGCGACAACGCGCCCAGCTTCCAGCCGAAGCGTCGCTGGGCAAGCGCAAGAAATGCCGCAGCGTCCATCGCCTCGACCTCGTCGTGGCGGTCGGCGAATGCCGTCAGCACCAGCCCTCGTCGCTGGCGCGGCAGCGGCAGCAACGCGACGGGACCGTCATCGGTGAAACGCTCGAATGCGCAGTCCGCTTCATCGCGTTCACAGCCGACGGTGCAGACGAACAAGCTCTGGGCATAATCGTGTTCGCTCGCACCGATGCCGACCTGCGCACGCACCTGCGACCCGCTGCCGTCGGCGCCGACCACGAGACGCGCATCGATTTCATGCTCGCCGCGCTGCGTGGCGATGCGCGCATGCCAACCCGAACCCAGCGGCGTCAACGCAATCAGCTTCGCCGGCGCGAGCCGTCGCACGTGCGTGCATTCCGCCAGCCGCCGCTCCAGCGCGGCGCCGAGCACGCGCCCCGGCACCACCCGCCCCAACGCATCCACGCCCACGTCATCGGCTGACATCCGCAAACGTCCGAACTCGCCGGCACGACTGACTTCGACCCGACGGATCGTGCCTGCCGCCGCTTCAAGCTGCGGCCAGACACCCAGCATCCGCAGCGCATTCACCGATGCGCGCCCCAACACCAGATTGCGGTCATCGTCACCACTTGATACGCCGTTCGCAGCCTTGGCGCCGCGCGGCGTTGAGGCTTCCAGCAAGATGGCGCGTGGACCCGCAGCGTCCAGCGCCAGCGCAAGGCTGGCGCCAACCAGGCCGCCCCCCACGATCAGGATATCGGTGCGTTCCGTCATCCAGGAATGATAGCCGGTTGACGCCGGTCAGCCTGACACTTGCGGGTTGCGGTAAGCTAGCGTGGTGTCCCGGAAGTATTTTTGTCATTCCGGACGAACCCACAGGGTGGGCGAGATCCGGATCCAGCTTTCAGCGTTTGCGCATGGCGTGGATTCCGGGTTCCCGTACCAGCAGAGCCGGCGCGGGCCCCGGAATGACGATGAAAGGATTCTTGTGGGACACCACATCAGGAAACCCTGAACAACCTGCTGCGCTATTCGCCACATTCCCGCGGCCCGGCCCTGGGGCCGCACCGGAGTTCAATCGGCGATCCTGCCGATCGATTGGCCATCGGCGATGCTTCAAAGGTTTCCCAACTGGATTCTCGTGAGGATGGATTCCATGTCGCAACCCGCCCGCTCGCCACAATCGCCCCTTGTTTCCCCCGGCACCCTGGTGTTGTGCGGGATGCTCACCTTCACCGTCGTCTATCGCCTGCTGGTGCACTATGCGGCGGGTGCGATGCCGTGGAACTTCACCCCGGTCGAAGCGATGGCGCTGTTCGGCGGCGCGTATTTCACGAACCGCAAACTCGCGATCGCCGTGCCGCTGGTCGCGCTGTTCGCGGCCGACTGCTTCATCGGTTTCTATGGCTGGATGATGCCGGTGGTGTACGGATGCGTGGCCCTGACCGC
>JBOHYV010000094.1:0-8252 GCA_050738135.1 Rhodanobacteraceae bacterium
GGGCAACTACGGCTACAACGCCGCCACCGGCGCATACGGCGACATGGTCGAGATGGGCATCCTCGATCCGACCAAGGTCACCCGTTTGGCGCTGCAGAACGCGGCCTCGATCGCCGGCCTCATGATCACCACCGAAGCCATGATCGGCGAAGCGCCCAAGAAGGAAGAGCACAACCATGGCGGCGGTGGTGGCGGCATGGGCGGGATGGGTGGCATGGGTGGCATGGACTTCTGATTTGCTCGAGCGCGAAAGCTTCCCTGCTTTCGCGCCCGGATACGGCAGCACCTCCATGTGCTGCCGCAGAAGCAAAGTCCAAAGCCTTAAGCAAAAGCCCCGCGAGCGATCGCTGGGCTTTTTGCCGTCGCATCCAGTGAGACCCTGTGTGGTACAACCTTACTTGTTGGCGGGGTCGACTCAGTGCCCTCCTCCGCTCAGTTCACGCGCGCTACACTGGCCGCCATGGCGGATCGCAAACTCCACTTCAGGCTAAACGACAGGATCGGCGCTACGGAAGTCACGCCGGATGCAGTGTCATTGCCTGTTTTGAAGCAATTCGCTGACGAGGTTGGCAAGTTCTTGAGCGGCTCAAAGCGGGAGTTGGACCTTTCACGGCTTCCCGTTGCGATCGTCAAGGGGTCCTTGGAGATTACAGCTGGAGGCCTTCCGGACGAGCTCGGCCTGTGGGCTGATGTTGATCGACTTGGTAGAGAAGACTCATTGCAGGATGTCGACCCCGGACGGGCGATTGTGATCAAGCAATGGCAGGACGCCGCTCGCAAGAGGCCATCGCGGCACTATGCCATCGCCGAGAACACCAAGGCGCCCGTGATTGTCTCGTCTGAATCGGCATTCCGCGATTCCGGCAAGAGTCGCTGGGTCCGCTCTGAGCGATACGTGCGCGGCTCGCTTTTCGAGTCGGGTGGAAAGGAATCTCCGAACATCCACTTGCAGCTCGCGGGCAACAAGACACTCGTGATCAAGGCTAGTCGGGATCAGTTGCGCGACGACACCGAAAATCGCCTTTACCACCAAGTACTAGCGCGGGTCGACGTAGAACAGAACCTTGACACCGGCGATCTCCGCGATGCACGGCTGATTCGTTTTGAGGATTACCACCCTGGCTTTGACCCAGATGCCTTCGCAGCGTTTGTCGAAGAAGGCGGCAAGGCGTGGCGCGATGTCGGTGACCCGGCTGAATGGGTCCGTGCACAGCGAGGCGGCTGAGCGATGGCCATGGGCTGTCTGCTCGACACTTCTTTCCTCATCACCTTGTCCGGCGGCAGCCGTCCATTCCATTCGGTCGCACGGCAATATTTCGAATACTGTGTTGAGGGTGGCGTGCCGTTGTACCTACCCACGCCGGTCGTAATGGAGTTTTATCGCAAGCAGACTCTCGACAAGTTAGGTCTGCACAACTTCCTCATCCTGCCGCTGAACTTCGATGAAGCGGTGAAGGCTGCGGAATTTGCGGAGGAACTGCAATCCCTAGCCGGCGGAGCCATCGCCGAACGCGCAGCGGTTAAGGTGGATCTTGCTCTGCTTGCACAGGCCCACCTCAACGGCATCGACGCCATTCTCACCGAGGACGAAAAGACCCTGCAGCGCTTCTGCGACATCTTGCGCGAGCGCGGATTGCTGCAGTGCCACGCCCTGCTGCTCGCCGAAGGGTTCGATCCCGGCAGACTGGCTGACCCCATTTCGCCCGGGCTGGTGCTTCCGGAGCCCAAAGACGAGGCGGACTGATCACATAAGCCCCGCGAGTGTTCTACGAGAAGTTTTCGAAGCTGATCAAGGACACCATCGCCGCATTCCGCCAACACCGCCTGGACGAAAAAGCCTATCTGGAAACGGTCCGCAAGCAGCGCGATGGCGTGACCCGCCACGATGGTGGCGATGATGCCGTGCCGGCGGTTATCCGCGGCAAGGGCCATGAAACCGCGTTCTGGGGCATCGCCCGGCGTGAACTGGAGAAGACCGCCCTGAAGGATGACGACGTGCCGGTGCGCTTCGCCCAGGCGTTTGCTGATGCGATCGAAAAATACCGCATCGTCGGTTGGCAAGACGACGACACCGTCAAGAACCGCATTCGCGGTGCGATGGATACGTTTTACTTCGACGAGCTAGGGGCGCCCGATGCGTTGCCTCCCGATACGCTGGACGCGATCGTCGACCAGGCGATGGAAACTGCCTGCATCCGGATGCCGGACGATGGCCGCGTACATTGAACTGGAAGCGCGCTGGGGCCGGTATTGCCTGCCGTTCCGGCTGCGGCGCGCGGACGTGAAACGCCTGCGGATCGTGGTTGACCCGGCGGGTACGGTGCACGTCACGGCGCCGCAGCGCGCATCCAACGAGGCTGTCGTTGTCCGCGTGTCACGCCGTGGCGACTGGATTCAACGACAGCGGGAATGCTTCGCGCGCTGGCGACCGCGCACACCGCCTCGGCAGTACCTGAGTGGCGAAACCCATCGCTTGCTCGGCCGCCAATTACGCCTTGCGGTGGAACGAGGCATGCCACCATCGGTGTCGGTTTCCGGCAATCGGTTGCTGGTGCGGGTGGCCGATCCCGCCTACCGGACGAGTGTCCGCGATGCTGTCACCACATGGTTTGTGGATCAGGCACGCGGCGTCCTACGGCAACGCTTTTCGGAACAGTGCCGTGTCTGGAGGAGACATGGAGTCACCCCGCCGCGCTTGGTTGTTCGCTCTCTGACCAATCGCTGGGGCAGCTACTCGGTGGCCGGTAGCCTGACGCTCAACCCGGAACTGGTCCATGCCGCGCCGCGTTTGATCGACTACGTCATCGCGCACGAGCTGGCGCATGCGCTGTTTCCCGATCACGGGCTGCAGTGGCGCCTATTGCTGGGCCGGGTGATGCCGGATTGGAAGGCGCGCAAAGCAGCATTGGAAGCCCAACTTCTCTAAGCCCGGAGTCGTTCGATCGATGCGGAGGTGTCGAGCCGCGGGGCGCCGCGCGGGACTCGCGTCGCGGCGGTATTCCCGACTCAGCCCTTCGGCCACCACGTCCAGTACAGGCCCAGGTACGCGACGGTGTGACGCGCGCCGGCAGCGCTGCCGCCGGCGGAGAACAGCAGGCTGAAGTTCTGCGTGAAGCTCAGATAACCACCCACGTTCAGCAGCGTGTAGCCGGGTTGGTCGGCCGCCAGCGCGTTCTGGCGGAACAGTTCCACGCCCAACGTCCAGCGCGGGTTGAAGGTGTACTGCGCGAGCGCGCCGCCGAAACTCGCGTCGTACATGCCGGGCGCGGGATTGACGATCCATCCGCCGCCGCCGTCGAATGTCCATGCTCCCATGCTTTTCTGCACCCACAGCGGCAGGCGGTACCAGGTGCGACCGTTGCCGAGCCCGCGGCGTGCGCTGCCGGTCGCGAGCTCGATCATCGGAAAGGCGCCGATCTGAAACGCGCCGCCGTCGACGTTCACGAAGCGGTACTTGATGCCCAGCTCGACATCGCCAAGCCCCGTCGCGGTGGCGCCCTGCGCCGGAACATTCCACGCCATCGGCACCACGATGTGGAACTGGGTGTTCGGTGCGATACCCCGGTTGTATTCGATAGCCGGGCCGGCGATCGCGCTGGCGCCGTCGGCGTGATCGAGCGTGCCGAACACGTAGAACTCGTTGTGTCCAAAATCCACCGGCACCGGATCGTCCGTGAAAAACGGCGGGCCGGCGAGGCAGGGCCGAACGAAGGCAACGAGGATGCATGCGGCTGCGCATGCGCCAGGCAACAGTCGCATGATGGCTCCGACAACGGATCGATGCCTACACCTTAATGCGACGAAGCCGTCGCGGCCGATCCCGGTGCACGGTTCATGGGTTGGTGCGGGCTTGTGTCGGAGCGTGTTGCGGCGCTTGTGCCATGGCTGCGGCCTGAGGCCACAGCTTGTCCAGCTTGTTCTTGAGCCTGAGGTCGGCGACGTTGCGCATGCCTTCGTCGAGTTGCTTTTGCTGCGCGTCTTCCTGCGCCAGCGGCGCATCGGGCGCGCGGGTGAGCACGGCCAGTTGCGGGCCGACCAGTTGCGTCAGCGCGAACCACGGGTCGTCGTGGATCCCGGCTTGCTGCAACAGCATGCCCGGCAATTCCCACGCGGCGGTGTCTTCGCGTACGGCGTGGTTCATGTGTGCGGTGTCGATCAGCAGGTAGGGCGGCGTCTGCAACAGGAAGCCTTTGCCGTTCCGGAAGCCGGCCGCCTGGAATGCGGGCACCAGCGCGGGCAGGTGGTCGCCGAAAAAAACGATCAGGGTGCGGCGGTTGCGTTTCGCGAGGGTGTCCACCAGTCGCCCCAACTGTTTGTCGGCGTGCTGCATGTGGTAGATGTAGTTCTGCAAATGAAGCTTGGCCTGCGGGTCGGTGATGCCGGCGGGCACCGGGATCGCATCGCGAACACGGGTGTCGACGCCGGGGCTGGAATCGTAGGGTCCGTGCGCCTCGATGCTGATGCCGAACAGGAAGCGTGGCGGCCCCGAATCCGGCAACTGGCGCAGCACTTCGTCGGTGAACGACTTGTCCGACATGTAGTTGCCGTCCTTGGCGGCATCGTCAGGTGGAAAGTCGCCGATCGAGATGAACTTGTCGAAGCCGAGTTCCTTGAAGGCCTCGGTGCGGTTCCAGAACCCCGGCACGTTCCCGTGCACCGCGAGGGTCTGGTATCCATCTTTCTTGAGCAGCCGCACGATGCCCGGAATCGATTTCTGGTGGATCTGCAACCAGGGAAACTGCACTTCCGGGAAGTAACGCAGCGGCAGCCCCGTCAGCACTTCGAAACCGGTGCGGATGGTGCCGCCGCCGAAGGTGGGCACATGCAGCCAGCCCGAGACGCCGTGCTGCGTAAGGCGGTGATAGTTCGGCATGAGGTCGGTGCCGGGCGGATAGCCCTTCAGGACCGTCGGATCGAAGAACGACTCGGACAGGATCACCACGATGTCCGGCTTGTCTGGAACGCCAGCCGCCGGACCACTACCTTGGCCGGCGATGCGTGGTTCGTAATGCGCCATCAGTGCGAGCGCCGCGGGTACATTCGCCTTGTGGTGCTGGGCGCCGTATTGCAGATGAAACAGCAGCAGCGAACCGATCACGCCGTCGTGGTCACGGGTCGCGGAGGGCGACCAGGGTTGCATTCCGAGCAGCCCGGGGTTGTATACGCCGCGCCAGAATGGCACCCCGGCAATCAGCGTCGCCAAGGCTGCGAACAGCACGACCGAAGCGACGGCGCGCCACACCCGCGGACGATGGGGCAGAACCGGGGGCTCGTACAGGAGCCACGCGACCAGCACCGCGATCGCGACGACCACCGCCACGATCAGCAGCACCACATGCGGCAGGTAACCCGACAACAGTTCCGCGCCGCCGTGGTTGAGCTGGCCCAGCATCCGAAAGTCAGCCGGCATCAGCGGCACCGCGAGGTTTTTCACCTTCAGGGCGTTCACGCCATAGACCAGCGCCTGAAGCCCGAACGCGAGCGCGAACGACCAGAGCGCCCGGCGGGTCCACGCCAGCAGCGCGAAGGCCAGCAGCAATCCCGGCAGTGCGTTGCAAACCATCCGCAACGGCGGGTTCCACCATGGCATCCATCCCGGATGGTTCCACAGCGCCGGTGGCAGGATGTCCGTGCCGCCATCGAGCCACGCCGTGAACAGCACGAACGCACACGTCAGCAGGAACAGCAGGACAATGCGTGCGGCCGGTCGCTGGCGTTGTACGGAAGCCATCAACATGCGGATTGCCTGCGTCGCTCGATCTGACGGACCAGCCTAGCCCAGTTTGCATGAATGCTTCCGCGGCAACGGGTTGCCGGGTTTCGGCGGACAGGGCCGGCATAATGCCGGCATGTCATCGTTGCCGACCGGGATCGAACGTCTGGTGTCCGCGCGCTATGCGGAACTTGTTTCGCGCTGCCGCGCCGCCGGCGTCGCGATGCATGACGATGCGGGGGTGGGCGAACGGGTGCATCGCCTGCTTCTGGCCAGCGACTTCGCGTTCGAAGCCTTGCGCACCGACCCCGGCTTGCTGACGGCAGCGGGGCTGGAACGTCTGCGTGATCCGATGCCCGCATCGGCGCGGGGTTTTGCCCTCGTCCGATCGGGCGACAATCCGTTGGACGCGCTGCGAAGATTCAGGCGCACCGAAGCGTTGCGGCTGGTGTTTCGCGATGTCAATGGCCTCGACGACGTGGGCGAGACGCTGGCCGGGGCGACCGATCTCTATGAAGTGCTGATCGGGCACGCCCTGCGCCATGCGGAAAGTGCCGCGCGCGCACGCCACGGCACGCCGCGCAATGCAGATGGCGTTGCGCAGGCGCTGGTGGTCTTCGCACTCGGCAAACTGGGCGGCGGCGAGCTCAATTTTTCCTCCGACGTCGATCTGGTGCTGGCCTATCCGGAAGGTGGGGCGACCGATGGTACGCGTCCGCTCGACAACGTCGAGTTCTTCACGCGGGTTGCGCACGAGTTCGTCCGCCTGCTCACCGAAGTGACCGCCGAGGGCATTGCCGCCCGTATCGATCTGCGCCTGCGGCCGTTCGGAGCATCCGGGCCCGTGGTCGCCTCGTTCGCGGCGATGGAGCAGTATTACCAGCGCGAGGGCCGCGACTGGGAACGCTACGCCTGGATCAAGGCGCGTCCGGTCGCGGGCGACCTCACGGCCGGCCGGCGCTTGCTGGAGACGTTGCGGCCGTTCGTGTACCGCCGCTATTTCGACTACACCGCGCTGGCGGGTCTGCGCGACATGAAGGTGCTGATCAACGCCGAGGTGGCGCGCCGTGACCTTGCCGACGATCTGAAGCTGGGCGCGGGCGGCATCCGCGAGATCGAATTCGTGGTGCAGTTGCAGCAGCTGATCCGTGGTGGCCGTGATGCGAGCCTGCGCGCATGCGGCCTGCTGCCCGCACTGGACGCCTGCGCTGCGCGCGGCTATCTCTCGCAAAAACGCGCGCGTGAACTGCGTCGGGCGTACCTGTTCCTGCGCCAGCTGGAAAACCGCGTGCAGATGTTTGCCGATCGCCAGACCCATGCCCTGCCGGAAGAGGCCATGGCACGTGCGCGCATGGCGTTGGCACTGGACCGGCCGGACTGGCGGGCGCTCACCGCTGCATTGAACCAGCAGCGCGAATCGGTCACCGCGATCTTCGCCGACGTGCTGCAGCCGCAGGACGGGCAGGGGCTTCCGGAGCGTGATCAGGCGTCATCGCGGGATGGTGCGCGGTTGTGGCGCAGCGCCCGCGAGGGCAGTCTTGATCCGGCCATGCTCGAAGCGGCCGGCTTTGCGCCGGCCGGAGCTTGTCTCGATGCGCTGCGTCAGGTCGCCGGACTGCACGGCGTGAGTGCGCGCGGCGCGCGGCGCATCGAGCACCTGATGCCCGATCTGATCGAGGCCGCGGCGGCGACCTCCGAACCGGCCGATGCGCTGGTGCGACTGTGCAGACTGGTGCAATCGGTGGCGCGCCGTTCGGCCTATCTTGCGCTGTTGCAGGAACTGCCCGCCGCGCGGGCCCGGGTCGCGGCGGTGTGTGCGGATAGTGCGTTCCTCGCCGAACGCGTCATTGCGCACCCCCTGTTGCTCGATGACGTGCTGGCGCCGCGCATCGGGCATCTGGCGCACGGAATCGCGAACCTGCGCACGGAACTTGCGCAGCAGCTCGCCGTGGTGCCTGCCGGCGGCGATGCCGACGCGGTACTTGCAGCCATTGCAGAATGGCGCGGCAGTTACCGTATGCGTACCGGTCTTGCGTTCCGGGACGGCGCAGTGGCGGCGGTGGCGACTGCGAACGCGCTGGCGGAGCTCGCCGAAACCGTGGTCGGCGCCGTGCTCGATCTCGCGATTCGCGAGCTTGTTGCCCAACACGGTCGCCTGCCCGGCGAAGGCAGCGGGCTCGCGGTGTTGGGCTATGGCAGCCTCGGTGGTCAAGAGCTCGGCTTCAATTCCGATCTCGATCTGGTATTCGTGTACGACGCGACGCGCGGCGAGGCGATCAGCGACGGCGCGCGGCCGTTGGACGGCGCGCGCTGGTATGCGCGTCTGGCGCAGCGCGTGGTGCACTGGCTCTCGGCAACCACCGGCGGCGGCCGTCTGTATGAAGTCGACACGCGACTGCGCCCGGATGGCAGCAAATCGCTGCTGGTGGCGAGCCTTGCCGCCTTCATTGCCTACCAGCGCGAACGCGCGTGGACCTGGGAGCAGCAGGCGCTGGTGCGCGCGCGCGCGGTGGCCGGCGATGCGGCGCTGGGCGTCGCC
>JBOHYV010000095.1:0-8242 GCA_050738135.1 Rhodanobacteraceae bacterium
GCAGCGCTTCGAGGTAGGCGAGATCATGCCCGAACGATGCGTATTCGTTTTCGATCTGCAGCATCAGCACCGGACCGCCGTTGATCGCCAGCAGCGGTTTCACGACCGGCGCGAGCGTGCCGATGTAGCGGCGTACCGCGACCATGTAATCCGGGTCATCCTTGTCGCGCACCCGGATGTGCGGGTGCCGCAGCAGATAAGGCGGCAATCCGCCGAAGTCCCATTCGCCGCAAATGTACGGGCCCGGCCGCAGGTACACCCACATGCCCTCTTCGGCGCAAATGCGGATGAAGCGCGCGAAGTCGCGTCGACCCGTGGTGAGATCGAATCGGCCCGGCTCGGATTCCAGCGCGTTCCACATCAGGTACAGCGAAATGGCGTTCAGCCCCATCGCTTGCGCCATCCGGATGCGGTGCCGCCAGTACTCGCGGGGTATGCGGACCGGGTGCATCTCGCCGCTGTGGATCACGAATGGCTTTCCATCGAGCAGGAACTGCCGCGCGGAAAGCTCGAACCGGTGGGTGCGTCCGTCCGGCAACGGCCGGATGCGTGCACGTCGCGCCGGCGTGGCGGAGTCGAGGCCTGCGGCGAACGCCGCCAATGGGGCAAGCACGCTCAGGCGCAGGAAATCCCGGCGTTGCATGCCATCATTCGCCGACGGCCCGGCGCCATGCGCGCCCGACCATGCGCGAACATCATGCTGCGCGTTGGTCATGCCGTAGCGGGTTCGCGCCATTCACGTCGCCATTATGCTTGCTTTCGTATATGGACAAACCAGATCAAAACGCCTTCGAGACCCCTGCCCATGCCGGCGGGCCCGAAATGATGGCTTCGCAAAAAAGCACACGGCTCGACGTCGACGCGGCGCCCCTCGTGCTTGCCGCCGACGTGGGCGGCACGCATGCACGCATCGGCCTGGTGCGGACGCGGCCGGACGCGCACTCACCGGGCAGCATGCTTGCGTGGCACGTGTACGCGTGCGCGGAATGGCCGGGGCTTGGCGAAATCCTGGAAGATTTCCTTTCCCGCCACCCACGCCGGCGGCAGGACATCGCGCGTTGTGCGCTGGCAGTGGCTGGTTACGTGCGTGGTGGCGAACTGGTCGCGGAAAATCTGCGCTGGCCGGTACGGATTTCAGAATTGCGGGCGCGTCTGAAACTCGATCGCCTCGATATCGTCAATGATTTCGAAGCGCTTGCCTGCGCCACGCAATTCCTGTCCGCCTGCGACAGCGTCGCGGTAATGGACGCCCAAGGCACACCCGGTCCGAGCGTGGTGGTCGGGCCGGGCACCGGCCTCGGCTGCGCGGTGCTGATGCCGAACGGCGACACTTCCATTGTGATGCCCAGCGAAGCTGGCCACGTCGCGCTGGCGCCCGGCAACGATCGCGAGATCGAGGTGCTGCGCCGCCTTGGCCGCGATCGTGCCTACGTGCACACCGGCCACGTACTGTCGGGACCGGGCCTGTTGAACCTGTACCGCGCGTTGGCGGACATCGAGGGTATTGCTGCCGCGCATGCGGAACCGAAGCAGGTCAGCGCCGCGGCCATGCAGGGTGACGATCCGCTGGCACGCGAAGCGCTGGCAATGTTCTGCGCGATGCTGGGCAGTTTCGCAGGTGATCTCGCGGTGATGTTCAAGGCCGGTGCCGGTGTGTACCTCGCCGGCGGCATCCTGCCGGCCATCCGCGATTTCCTGCTGGCCAGCGACTTCCGCACGCGGTTTCTCAACAAGGGCGTGATGCGCGAATTCCTCGCCACGGTGCCGGTACGATTGATCGAACACGGGCAATTGGGCGTGATGGGCGCAGCGATGATGGAGATGGAGGGCTACCGTACGTAGTTGAATCCCGTAATCCCCTTGTTGTCATTCCGGGGGCTGCGCCGGCTTGATGGCGCGGCAACCCGACTGCGAAGGTCAGGATGCCGTAGCGAACATCGGCGCAGCCGATGGCCCGAAGGGCGAGCCGCATGGATGCGGCGAGTTAATCCATGTTGATTCTTCTGAACATCACAACGGTTCCGCCCGCAGACAACGTGGGCGGCCCGGGAATGACGACAACGCGGCTGAAATCTCTCGTCAGTCCTTGGCGTTTGCCGACCGCCCGAACGAGGGCGGCCTGTCTTCCAATGCGGCGCCGAATTGCTTGTTCGGCGTTGCGCCCATCCGGAACACCAGGGTGCCGCCTTGCGCGAGTTCGGCATGCGGGATCCAGCTTTTCGTCCACGGCTTGCCATTCCAGGTCACCGACTGGATGTACGGCCGATCCTTGCCATTGTCGCGTGCTTCCACGATCAGCTTTTTGCCGCCTCCGACGTCGAGTTCGGCACGATCGATCAACGGACTGCCGAACACCCAGTTCGCACTGACCGGATCGACGGCGTACAGGCCCAGCGCGCCCAGCACGTACCACGCGCTCATCTGCCCGCAATCCTCGTTGCCGGCGAGACCGTCCGGCGCGGCGCGGTACATGGTTTCCAGCAGCATCCGTACGCGCGCCTGCGTCTTCCAGTGCGAACCCGAATAGGCATACAGATACGCGATGTGGTGGCTCGGCTCGTTGCCGTGCGCGTACTGGCCAACCATGCCTGCGATATCGGGCGGCGCATTGGGCGGCAAGGTGGAAGCGGTGGTGAACAATTCGTCCAGCTTGCGCTCGAACGCCGCATCGCCTCCGAACATCGTCATGTAGTGATACAGGTCGTGCTGGTTGAGGAAGGTCGCGACCCAGGGATTCGACTCGGTGTAATCGCGCCACTCGTTCGAATGACCCATCTCGATCGGACTGAACGGTTCCAGCCATTGGCCGTCGGCACCACGTGAGCGCATGAAGGTGAGCTTGCGATCGAACACGTTCCCGTAGTTGCGCGAGCGTTCACGCAGGGCACCCGCAGCCTGGTGTTTGCCGAGGCCAGCTGCCAGGTGCGCCATCGCCCAGTCGTCGTAGGCATATTCCAGCGTCTTGCTGACGGCTTCCGATTCTTCATCGCTGGGTAGATAGCCGAGTTTGCGGTACCAGCCGAGGCCGCGCCAATCGGATGTCATGGCGCGATCGCGATAGACGGGCCAAGCCTTGGCGTAGTCGATGCCCTTGAAGCCTTTCGCCTGGGCTTCGGCGATCACCACGATCGAGTGGTAGCCGATCATGGTGCCGGTCTCGACGCCCTGCAGCGGCCATATCGCAGGCCCCGCGGGGCTTTCGTTGGCCTTGCGCACCAGGCCCTGCACGAGGTCGGGCACCTTGTCGGGCTGGAACAACGTGTACAGCGGATGCAGCGCGCGATAGGTGTCCCACAGCGAATAGGTGCTGTAGTTGTGCTGGCCCTTGGGCAACGTGTGCACCTTCAGGTCCATGCCGCGATAGCGGCCATCCACGTCGCTGAACAGGGTCGGCGCTAGCATGGTGTGGTACAGCCCGCTGTAAAAAGTCTTCAGCACGTCAGTGGATCCGGATTCGATCCTGATGCGCGAGAGTTCGCGTTCCCACTGCCCGGCGGCATCGTGCCGCGCGCCTTCGAAATCCCATCGGGGAATCTCCGCCTCGAGATTGCGCAGCGCGCCGTCGATGTCCACCGCGGAAATGCCGAGCTTGACCAGCAGCGGCGCCTTCGAGGCGTCCTCGAAATGCAATGCGGCCTTGAGGTGTTTGCCCTGGGCGCTCGTCGCGGAGACGAGCGGCTTGTCATCCGAATACAGTTCCGCGTGTGCAAAGGATCGTGACAGTTTCATCGCGAAAAAGATGTAGCGCCCATCCGCCCATTCGTGCACGCGACGACCGCCAACCAGCGTATCGTGGCCGATCAGTTTCAATGAAGCATCACTGACGTTGCACGGCTTGTCGACGCGGTCCCGATAGCCGTGCGCAAGGTCGATCAGCAGGTGGCCCGCGCCGGAGCGGTTGAAGGTGTAGCGATGCAGCCCCGCGCGCGCGGTCGCGGTCAGTTCGGCAAGGATGTCGTGGTCGGTCAGGTGCACCGTGTAATAGCCAGGCGCAGCATGTTCGGACGCCTTGTCGAAGCGCGAGCGATAACCCTTGCCGGGATGCGCCACCGCATCGGCCGCGAGGTGCGCGCCGCGCTTCGCGGCGTCGTAACGCGAATAATAAAGTTCATCCGGCAATCCACGCGCACCGGGATCGAGCAAAACCTGCCCTTGCGCAGGCATCACCAGCACGTCCAGCATGTCGGCGCCGCCGGTGCCCGAAAGATGGGTGTGCGAAAAACCCATGATCGAGCCGTCGCCCTGGTGATAGCCGGAGCACGCATCCCAGCCGTGGGTGTGGGTGTCGGGCGAAAGCTGCAGCATGCCCCATGGCACCGTCGCGCCGGGAAAGGTGTGGCCATGGCCACCGGTGCCGACGAACACGTCCACGTAGCGCGACACGTCGGCGGCTGCGTTCAGTGGCGCCCCACGCGCGCCAGCATCGCGCATCGAAGCCCATGCCGCAGGCGGATCGATGCGTTCCAGCAACGCCAATGCCACTGCACCTTGCAGGAAACGTCTGCGTGTCACCATTTTCTGTGCTCCTCGAGTCAGCAATGAACTCCTCTCCCACCGGGAGAGGCGCGCTTCGCGCGAGCGCATAGCGCTGGGGTGAGGGTACGATGTGAAGGAGTGCTGCAACCTTGCCGAACCCTCACCCGCCCTTTGGGCACCCTCTCCCGGGGGAGAGGGATTTTTTCAAATGCCTCGCAACAATGTCGGATGCCGGGTGGCCACGTGGATCACGAGCTCACCGAACAGCGAATTCGCCCAGGCGAACCATGCCCGGGTGAAACGGGATGGATCGTCCTGATCGAATGCCTCGTGCATGAAACCGGTGTCGGCATCCGTGGTCATGAGCCAATGCAGGCATTGGCGGATTTCGCTGGCATCCTCGCTGGTCAGGGCGCGGATCATGATCGACATCGGCCAGATCATGCGCAAGCCTGCGTGCGGACCGCCGATGCCCGCGGCGGCCTTGCCGCTGAAAAAGTACGGATTGCGACCGCTCCATGCCCGTGCGCGGGTACGACGATAGCGCTGATCGCCGCGTTTGCAGCAACCGAGATACGGAAGGCCGAGGAGACTCGGCACGTTCGCATCATCCATGAACAACTGATTCCCGTAGCCGTCCACTTCGTAGGCCCAGAACGGATTGCCCTGCGCATCGCGCATCAGCGCGTACCGCTGCAACGCCGTTTCCACTTCGTCCGCCAACGCCTCGCATTCGCTGGCGAACGATGGGTCGCCGTGGAGCGCGCGCGCCATCTCCGCGAGCTGTCGCAGCGACACCACTGCGAACCAATTGCCCGGTACGAACAACGGATATTTGCAGGCATCGTCGGAAGGCCGAAACATCGAGTAGATCAAACCGACGGGCTTCGCCGGCCAGCCGTAACCGCCCAGCGCCAGCGTGTCGGTCGGCGACGCGCTTGCACGCTGGAAACGGTACGGCCCTTGTCCATGCTTGCGCTGCTGTGTCCGGAACGTTTCCAGCACCAGGCGCATCGCGGCGCGCCAATCGTCGTCGAACGGCACGCGATCGCCGGTGGCCCGCCAATAGCCGTGCGCGAGCCGGACCGGCCAGCACAGCGAATCGATTTCCCATTTGCGTTCGGCGACGCCGGGTTTCATGTCGGTCTGGTCATGCGCCGCCCACGGCAACGGCGTCTTGGCGTGCGGATCGGCAAGAAACGCGTTGGCATAGGGATCGATCGCGATGCAACGGGCGTGACGATGGATCAAGCCGCGATACAACTGCCGCAACGCGTCGTCGTGCGCGGCGAGCGGCAGGTACGGCCACACCTGCGCCGAGGAATCGCGCAGCCACATCGCGTCGATATCTCCGGTGACAATGAAAGTGTCCGGCTTGCCGCCAAGCGTGCCCGCATGCACGGTGGTGTCCAGCGTGTTCGGGTAGCAGTTTTCGAACAGCCACGCGAGCTTCGGGTCGCCGATTCTGGCCTTGATCCGCGCGAGCTCCCGCTCGACCGCGCGGCTGACGAACGTGCGCTTCGCCGGCGGAGGTCGGCGGCTGGTGAACGGTACCTTGTCACTTGCCACCGCGAATCCCGTGCGCCCCAGCAGCGAACCGCCGGTGGCAACCGCCATCAGCCCCAACAATTCCCGGCGCGTGAGGGTCATGGCTGGCTCCGCGGTGCGCTCATCGCGGCACCATACAACGAGCGCACCCGCAGCGCCTTGCGCAGATCCGCGACACCTGCGGACGAGGTGACCTCCAGGGTCACGCTTTCGCCCGGCAACAGATCGAACGCGTCGTCGGACAATCTTGCATCGAGCTTGCCGAACGTGACCCAGACTTCACGCGCAAAACGTTTGGCGCTGAGCGTGACGCTGCGGCCGTCCGCGGACAACGTGGCTTGCAGGCCCGGATCGGGCAGTTGCAGATCCCTGGCATGATCGAAGCACAGGAAATGCCGGCTCAGCAGTTTGCCGCCAACGCTCAGGTCGAATACCGCAAACGTGCGCCGTGGGTCGGCGCCGTGCAGCAGCCCGCCATCGGGAAAATCGGCCACGTGGGTACTGGCGAGTGCCGCCACGTGCACGTCACGCGTGCGATCGAGCAACACCTTGCCGTGCATGTCCACCACCCGGATGCGCAGCGTCGCATCGAACGCCTCGGTGCGATCGGACACCACATCGAGCCGGGTGGTGCCGTGCGAGCGCAGCGCCACCACCCGCACCGGCGCGTAGAAACGCCGTGCGTGGTATTGCAACATCTTCCAGCGGCCGAACCAGTCGATGCTCGACCAGGTAGTGCCGGGCCACACGTCGTCGAGCTGCCAGTACAGCGAACCCATGCTCTCGGGACGCGCTGCGCGCAGGTGTTCGGCCGCAAGCTGGATGCCCTCGGCCTGCATGACCTGCGAAAGGTATACCGTCGCCGCGAAGTTTACGGGCTTGCCGTATTCGCGCGTGATGTATTTCAGCAGTCGTGTATTGCCGTTCCCGTTGTCGAACTTCTGATGCCAGCGCATCACCCTGGAATCGATCGAACGATCGGAAGGTTGGGTGAAGCTGTCGATCGTCGCCGGCGCCGGCATCGACTGCAAACCGTATTCGGTCATGAACCGCGGCGTGACGTCGAGATAGGCCGTGGCCGGCAGCGCGTCGCCCGACCACACGTTCCAGTAGTGGTAGTCGCCATTGCCGGTGACGTTGACCGGACCTTCGTAATCGGTGCCGGGCGAACTGGGCCAATACGGCACGGAAGGTTCATATTTCGTGACCACCTTACGCAAGGTGCGATCGAACAGTGCGCGCATGCCGTGTTCGATGTGTCTGGCCTGTGCCGGCTCGAGCGAATTCCTGAAAGCCTTGCGGTCGCCCCAGTCTTCCCAACCGTCCTCGACTTCGTTGTTGCCGCACCACAGCACGATGCTCGGGTGGTCGCGCAGGCGCTTCACCTGCTGGATGGCCTCGACGAGCACGTTGTCGCGAAAGGCTTTGTCCGCTGGCGGAATCGCGCCGCCGAACATGAATTCCTGCCACACCATCAGGCCCAACCGGTCGGCTGTCGCATAGAAATCATCCGACAGGTAATAGCCGCCGCCCCACACCCGCAGCATGTTCATGTTGGCGTCGCGCGCCGATTGCAGCAGTTGCCGGATGCGCGCGGGCGTCACGCGCGCCGGGAAGCTGTCCATGGGAATGAAGTTCGCGCCCTTGGCGAAAATCGGCACGCCATTGACGACGAACTCGAAGCTTTTGCCCCATCGGTCCTTGCGCCTGCGCAGCTCGACGCTGCGCAACCCGGTTGTGCGGGCCGCATCGGCCATGACTTTGCCGCCAACGGTCACCTCGGCGTGGAAGTGATACAGGTTCGGCTTGCCGTAACCGGCTGGCCACCAGCGTTGCGGATGTTCGATGGAGAATGGAATGGCGACATGGTTGTCGCCCGTTCGCAATGTCGCGGGGTGTTCAAGTGAGTGGCGAGTCCCATCCGGCGCACGCCAACGCAGCCGGACTTGCACCGCCTCCGCGTGATCCGAGATCAGCTCCAGTTGCGCCTGAAGATCGGCAACCGCAGCGCCCACCCGCTGCTGCGCGACATGAAAATCGGCCAGCCGCAAAGTGTCCCGGCTTTGCAGCTCGACGCGTTGCCAGATGCCTTCGGTCACGATGCGCGGGCCCCAGTCCCACCCGTACTGGTAGGCGGCCTTGCGCACGTAGGTCGCGGTGAGCTCGTCCTTCGGCACCAGCCCGAATCGCGGTGCGAATTCACCCGGCAGCACATACG
>JBOHYV010000096.1:0-8215 GCA_050738135.1 Rhodanobacteraceae bacterium
GCTTGAAGCTGTAGTTCGAAATTGCACTCTGACCCCGGTTTCTCTGCCGAACCTCAGCGGGCTGCGCGCGCCAAGTGCCTGCTGCTTGCAATCCACGCACCCAGCCAGCCGAGCGCCAGCGCAATCGCCAGCGTAATCACGAGCGTACTCCATGACAATGCGCCAAAGCGCAGGCGGCCCGTGTAACTGGCGACCAGATCACGCACCGGTGCTGCCAGCATTGCTTCCAGCAGCAACACCAACAGCACGGCGACGATGCCTGCGGCAAGGCCGTACCACGCACCTTCGTAAAGATACGGCCTGCGCACGAATGACGCGCTGGCGCCGATCAACCGCTGGACCGCGATCTCGTCCGCGCGGCTGCGCAGGTCCAGACGCACGGTGTTGCCGATCACCAACACCGCCGCGGCGCCCAACAGCACCGCCAGCAGCCATGTCACCCGACGTCCCAATGCGATCAGCGCATCCAGCCGCGCCCGCCATTGGCCGTTGTCCTGCACCAGGTCGACCTCGGGCATGGCGCGCACGGCGTGCACCATCGCCTCGACCTGGGCACGCTTCGTTCCTGCGCGGGGCTCGACGAGCAGCACGAACGGCAGCGGGTTGTCCGGCAGTGACTGGATGGCGTCGCCGAAACCCTGGGTCGCGGCCAGTTCCGCGAGCCCCTGCCGCGGCGTGCGCACGCTGACGACGCCGACCTCGGCGCGCGCACGCAGGCGCACGGCCAGTTTTCGGGCGCCGGCCGCCGCAACGTCCGGCTTCAGGAACACGCTGATCGATTGCGAATCT
The DNA here is from genome assembly GCA_050738135.1 of Rhodanobacteraceae bacterium. GTDB lineage: Bacteria > Pseudomonadota > Gammaproteobacteria > Xanthomonadales > Rhodanobacteraceae > 66-474. Next base: position 790 of record JBOHYV010000096.1, read on the forward strand.
CCCAGCGCGGTCGCGAGATGCTGCACGTTGACCAGCAGCAGGTAGAACGCCAGCGGCAGCGCCAGCGCGAAGCCCATCACCGCGATGGTCAGCGCCGTGCCCAGCGGCCGGCGCAGCAGTTGCCGCAGACTTCCGCGCAGACACCACGCGTGCTGCCGCCGCCACATCGCGACGCGCGAATGGCGGGCGGAGCTGGCCATGGTTGCACGCGCTCTCATGCCACCTGGCTCGCCGGCACGTCGTCGAGCATGTGCCCGTGATCGAGCACCACCACGCGCTGCTTCATGCGCTTGAGCAGCGGCAGGTCGTGGCTCGCGATCAGGATGGTGCTGCCGGTCTGCCGAAGCCGCACGAACAGTTGCATGATCTCCTCGGACAATTGCGGATCGAGGTTGCCGGTCGGCTCATCGGCGATGACCAGCGCCGGTCTGCCGACCATCGCGCGCGCGATGCCGACCCGCTGCTGCTCGCCGGCCGACAGACCGGTGGGCGCATCCTTGCCGCGCCCCTCAAGGCCGACCATTCCCAGCACGCTGCGCACGCGTTTCAGGCGTTCCTCGCGCGCGATGCCCGCGATCACCAGCGGCAACGCGACGTTGTCGGTCACGCTGCGGTCCATCAGCAGGCGATGGTCCTGGAAGACCATGCCGATGTCGCGGCGCAGGCGTGGAATTTCACGGCGTCCGAGGCGCGCGAGGTTGCGGCCATGCACCTCGATGGTGCCATGGCTCGCGCGCTCGATCAGGACAATCAGCTTCAACAAGGTCGTCTTGCCCGCGCCTGAGTGCCCGGTGACGAACAACATTTCTCCGGCTTCCACACAAAACGTGACGTCGATCAGCGCCTCGCGGCCTTCGGGGTAGCGTTTGCTGACGGAATCGAAGCGGATCACGGGAATAGGGTCCGGGAACCGGAAACCATGGACCAGGGGCCGGACAAGCATAAAGCAGCCTTGCCACAACCTTCGGCACGCATCAGGGGAATGTCGATTCAGCCATTGGCGAAAAGCCACCCCCTCGAACTCCCTTCGCACTTGAAGGGGGGCAACGCCTATCCCCTTCCGAAGGAACGGGGTCGATGTGGCGCGCGAATGCGGGCCGCATCGGCGGATGCAATCAGACGCCGTCCGTCGGCGATGCCGAGTGAGGTTTCGGTTTGCGCCGGCGGCGGCGCTTGTTCGCAGCGGGCTTGCCCGCATCGACTGCAGACGTCGTTTCCAGCGCCGGGGTTTCCGCGTGCGCGTCGGGGGTCTGATGCGCCCCGGCCCGCGCCGCCGGCGCGTCCAGCCATTCCGGCTCGATCGCCTGCACCGGGATCTTCATGCCGATGTAGCGTTCGATATCCGGCAGATTCATGGCATACAGATCGCACGCGAAACTGATCGCGTCGCCCTCGGCGCCCAGCCGCGCGGTACGGCCGATGCGGTGCACATAGTCTTCGCCGTCCTGCGGCAGGTCGTAATTGAACACGTGCGTGACATCGGGAATGTGCAGCCCGCGCGCGGCCACATCGGTCGCCACCAGCATGTCGATGTCCCCTTTCTTGAAGCGTTCCATCAACCGCTGGCGCTTGGCCTGCGGTACGTCGCCGGACAGCGCGCCGACCTTGAATCCCTGCCGTGACAGGCGCTGCGTCACGCGCTCGGCCGCCGCGCGCGTGTTGACGAATACGATGCTGCGCTGCGGGTTGTACTGCTCCATCAGGTTCAGCAGCAGCGGTATCTTCTCCTCCTTGGCCGGGAAGAACACCTGCTGGCGCACCCGGTCGGCCGTGACGTGCTCGGTCTCGACCACCAGCTTCTCGGGCTGGTTCATGTGTTCGTAGGCCAGCTCCAGCACGCGGTAGGACAGGGTCGCCGAAAACAGCATGCCCTGGCGTTCCTCGCGCGGCGGCATCTTGCGCAAGAGGTAACGCACGTCCTTGATGAAGCCCAGGTCGAACATGCGGTCGGCCTCGTCGATCACCGTCGCCTCGACCGCGCGGAAGCTGAAGACGTGCTGCTTGAAGTAGTCGATCAGGCGCCCCGGCGTCGCGATGATCACGTCACAACCATCGCGCAACTGCTGGCGTTGCTTGTCGTAATCGACGCCGCCATAAATCAGCGCGAAGCGCAGGCCGGTGTGACGACCGATCGCCTGCGCATCCTTGTCGATCTGGATGGCAAGTTCCCGGGTGGGGGCGATGATCACGGCACGCGGATCATTGCCGGAGTGCTCGGCGATGGCGGGTTGCGTGAGCAGCCGGTTCATCACCGTCACCAGGAAAGCGCACGTCTTGCCGGTGCCGGTTTGGGCCTGGCCCGCCACGTCGCGACCCTGCAAGGCAAGCGGCAGGGTCAGCGCCTGGATCGGCGTGCACCGGGTGAAGCCGCAATCGGCAAGACCAGCGGCAAGATGGGGATGCAGGTCGAATTGTTCGAAAAAGATTTCGGTAAGGACTCGATCAGCCACGAAGCTATTCCGCCATGAAGTTTTGGGGTCACAAGGTCGCCAGGCGAGGGCGGCAGCCTCTCGCCGTTGTGTCACACGGCTCAATCCACGCCACACTTGAGTCGCGCGGTGGATTGCGATGAAATGGCGCGCCAGGTGCGGTGCACGTGTGGGGCGATTGCCAAGCCGTCGCCCAAGCTCACGCGACCGCACCCATTGTAGCAGGGCGCCCGCATCGGTCGCGCTTGCAATAACGGCAGGCGCCCCCACCTATCCCTCACTTCAACGTTGCAGGTTTCCCATGAGCGAAAACATCACCCACGTCAAAGACGCTGATTTCGAATCGGAAGTGTTGAAATCCGATACTCCGGTGCTGGTGGATTTCTGGGCCGAATGGTGCGGGCCGTGCAAGTCCATCGCGCCCATGGTGGACGACATCGCAAAGGAATACGCCGGCCGACTCAAGGTCGCGAAGGTCAACATCGACGAAAACCAGAAGACACCGATGACCTATGGCATCCGCGGCATCCCGACCCTGATGGTGTTCAAGGGCGGCAAGGTCGAGGCCACCCAGATCGGCGCCGTCGGCAAGGGGCAGTTGACCCAGATGATCGATCGCGCAATTTAGTGCGATCATCCATGCCGCCTCGCGACACCGTCAGGGGAGGTGCGCGGGTGCACCGGTCATGGAGACCGGAACGGGGCCCTGGCCTCACTTTTCGCGAAGCCGGTTCGAGCTTGTCCGCCTTTGCCCTGATTCACGTTTTTTGGGCCGATTTGCGAACGGTTTCGCTTGTTCAGCGGGCCCGCGTACGGCAGACTTCGACCCCCCGCTTGTCGGCGGGGGCTCCGCAATGCTAGATTAACGGTCGGCCGGTGGTGTTGTTGCCCGGCCTCTTCCCTGTTGTTCCCTCCCGCGCTCCGAGCGCTGACGAGGCTTGTCCCGTGTCCGATACTCAAAACACCATCAATGGCGAAGACGCCCGCGCGTCCGCCGCTGCTCCCGAAACCGCCGCTGCCGCTGCCGGCAACGATGGGGGCGAAAATCAATCTCAATCATCACGCGGCAGCAACCGCCCCGAGCGCGGGCGCCGTCGTCGCGGGCGCCACTCGCGCAGCGGCAATGGCCAGGTCCCCAACGCGAGCGGCCTGCCCGCCGATCTTTCCGGCGACGAAGCCGATGCCGGCGATCCGAAACGCCTGATCAACCTCACCGAACTGAAGCAGAAGAATTCGGTGAAGCTGCTGGAGCTGGCCGAGGAACTCGGCATCCAGGAGGGCGTCGCGCGTGCCCGCAAGCAGGACGTGATCTTCAACATCCTGCGCGCCCACGCCAAATCCGGCGGCAGCATCTGGGCCGAGGGCGTGCTGGAAATCCTGCAGGACGGCTTCGGCTTCCTGCGCTCGCATGATGAGTCCTATCTCGCCGGTCCCGACGACATCTACGTGTCCCCTTCGCAGATCCGCCGCTTCAACCTGCGCACCGGCGACTACCTCACCGGGCGCGTCCGCCACCCGCAGGAGGGTGAACGCTACTTCGCACTGCTCAAGGTGGACGACATCAACGGCGATCCGCCGGAAGCCTCCAAGAACAAGCTGTTGTTCGAAAACCTCACCCCGCTGTTCCCGCGCAAGGCGTTCCATCTGGAACGCGGCAACGGTTCGACCGAAGACATCACCGGCCGCATCCTGGATTTGGTCGCGCCAGTCGGGTGCGGTCAGCGTGGCCTGATCGTGTCGCAACCGAAAGCCGGCAAGACCATGATGTTGCAGAACGTCGCGCAGGCCCTGGTGCACAACCATCCCGACGTGCACCTCATCATCCTCCTGATCGACGAGCGTCCGGAAGAAGTCACCGAGATGCAGCGCAGCGTGCCGGCGGAAGTGGTCTCATCGACCTTCGACGAGCCGGCCGTGCGCCACGTGCAGGTCGCCGAAATGGTGATCGAACGCGCCAAGCGTCTGGTCGAACACAAGCGCGACGTGGTGATCCTGCTCGATTCCATCACCCGCCTCGCGCGCGCCTACAACACCGTGGTGCCCTCTTCCGGCAAGGTGTTGACGGGTGGCGTCGATGCCAACGCATTGCAACGTCCGAAGCGATTCTTCGGCGCCGCGCGCAACGTCGAGGAAGGTGGCTCGCTGACCATCCTCGCGACCGCCCTGATCGACACCGGCTCCAAGATGGACGAGGTGATCTACGAGGAATTCAAGGGCACCGGCAACATGGAAGTGCACCTCGATCGCCGCATCTCAGAGAAGCGCGTGTACCCGTCCATCAACATCAACCGTTCCGGCACCCGTCGCGAGGAATTGCTGATCGCGCCGGACATGCTGCAGAAGATCTGGATCCTCCGGAAGCTTCTGCATCCGATGGACGAGTTGGCCGCGATGGAATTCATGCTCGACAAGATGAAGAACACCAAGACCAACGACGAGTTCTTCAACGCGATGAAGCGGTAGAAGAGCCGGGACTCGGGACTCGGGACTCGGGACTCGGGACTCGGGACTCGGGACTCGGGAAGAGCATAAAACTCTTGTCGTCATTCCGGGGCCGTTCGCAGAGTCGGAACCCGGAATCCATTCTGGTCTATTCGCGACGCAACGAGTAGCCCGGATGCAGCCGCAGGCGGAATCCGGGAAAGCACTGCGCGTGAAATCCCGGATTCCCGCTTCGCTTCATCCGGGCTACAACTCTCGGGACTCGGGAAGAGCATAAGCTTTGTCGTCATTCCGGCTTGTGCCGAAATGACGGTCCATTTCTCATTGCTTTTGCTATTCCCGATAAACTCGTCGCATCCTGCGGCTTGCCCTTCGGGCGGCTTCGCGATTCGCTCCGGCGTTCTGCCTACGCAGCCCCATTTTCCGATTCCCGGCATTCCATGCGAATCTGCGTTTACTGCGCCTCCAGCAATCAGGCCGATCCGCGCTACCGCGCGGCAGCGTTCCGGCTGGGCGAATTGCTCGCCGGCGACGGGCACAGCATTGTCTACGGCGGCGGCTCGGGCGGCTCGATGGGCGCGGTCGCAGACGGCGCATTGTCGAAGGACGGCGAAGTCATCGGCATCCTGCCGCGCTTCATGGCCGACCTCGAGTGGGGCCACCCGGGCCTCACGCATCTTGAAATGGTCGATGACATGCGCGAGCGCAAGCACAAGCTGCTCACCGGCTCCGACGCGGTGATAGCGCTGCCGGGCGGTTGCGGCACACTGGAAGAACTGTTCGAGGCGATCACGCTGAAGCGGCTGGGCCTGTACTTCAATCCGATCGTCCTGCTCGACACACTGGGCTACTGGCAACCGCTGGACGCGTTCCTGCACAAGGTGATCGAGCAGCGCTTCATGAACCCCGAGCACGCGAAAATGTGGGGTCGTGTGGCCGAACCCGAGGACGTGCTGCCGGCGATTCGCAATGCGCCGGAATGGGACGCCGATGCCCGCGATCGTGCGGTGGTTCGCTGACGCGACGCATGCCGTTCGAAGCCGTCGCAGCGACTGTTTCATGAGACAATCCGAGCCACGCGCCTGTAGCTCAGCTGGATAGAGTACTGCCCTCCGAAGGCAGGGGTCGTGGGTTCGAATCCCGCCAGGCGCGCCATCATCGCCGTTCGCCAAACGGCAATCCTGCACGCAGGCGTTCCGCGGGTCGGCGGGGCGGCCGCCAGCTGTGCAGGCACGCATCGCCGCAAGCAGACTACCTCGGGAATCGGCGTTGCCGTCAAGCCGTGCGTTACCTTCGGCACATGTTGCGCCGCGAGCCCGGTGTTATCCATACGGATGCGATTCAAGCGGCGGGGATTCACGAGATCTCGCGGCGTCGCCGGGTGGATATCTCCACCCGGTCACCAACAGGTTGAATGCCTCCCCATCTGGCGTCTTGAGGTTGCTTGCCGCTCACAAGCAACCATTACCCGGCGTTTTGCGCATCCGACATCTGGAGCCAAGGCGCCTTTTCCACCGCATCGTTTCACGCCATGTGGCGCTCCGGGGAGTCAATCGTATGCATCCACGCATGAAAGATTTATTCACGTCCGCGGCAGTCGGCTGCAGCGTCTTCTCGATGGGCCTGCTTTGTCTTGCCCCGACCGCGCAGGCCAGCCCGCCGACCGGCCAAACGAAATCCGGCGTTCTGCTTCCGACCTATTCGCAGATCAGCACCAAGTCGTCGTATGGAAGCTCGTCATTCAGGCAGGCGCGAGCCGACCGGCAGATGATCGAACGCCGCTTTGCAGACGAGAAGGAGCTGGAGAAGCTCGCCGTCGTCGACAGGAAAGTGTGGATTCGCATGCGCGACGGGAAAAAGATGGCCGCCGACATCTATTACCCCAAAGGCGCAGTGAAAGACGGCGGCGTCCCGACCATCATGATCCGCACGCCGTATGACTTCAATTTCTGGGACGTGAAGCTGGGCGCACCGGCCAACCTGTCCAGGGTTTTGTACTGGATCAAACACGACTACGCCGTCGCTATGTTGCAGGAGCGCGGTCACTACTATTCGCAAGGCAAATACGAAATCCTCGGAACGCCGCGAACGGACGGCTACGACGAAATCAAATGGTTGACCTCGCAACCATGGTCCAACGGCAAGCTGGCGCCCATAGGTTGCTCGTCGACCGCGGAATGGCAACTGGGCGTGGTGAATTTGAAGCCGCCGGGGCTCGCGACATTCAATGTGGAAGGCTTTGGAGCCGGCATCGGCCGCGTCGGTCCGTATTACGAGCAAGGCAACTGGTACCAGGGCGGCGCGTACCGGCAGCTGTTTACCGGCTGGATTTACGGCGAGCAAAACACGCTTCAGCCGCTCGTTCCGCCTGATTCGACCCAGCAACAGCGGATCGAAATGGGCAAGATGTTCACGTTGATCCCCGACATGCCGAATATCGACTGGGCCAAGGCTTACTGGCACCTGCCGGTCTCCGACCAGATCCAGTTTGTCGGCGGCCCGAAGGGGATTTTTGCCTCGCCTGAACCGGGCACGCCCACCGGCGGCGAAATGAT
>JBOHYV010000097.1:0-8116 GCA_050738135.1 Rhodanobacteraceae bacterium
TGCAGGTTCGGGTCGGTGGACGAAATGCGCCCGGTCGCGACAGCCGCCTGATGGTAACTGGTGTGCACGCGCCCGGTGCGTGGATTGACCATCCCGGGCAGCTTGTCGGTATAGGTCGAGCGCAGTTTTGCGAGTTGCCGATAATCCAGGATCATCCGCGGCAACTCGTGTTTGCCGGCGATGGCGGCGAGCGCTTCCTCGTTGGTGGACGGTTGCCCCGTCGGCGTTTTCACCAGCGCCGGCAGCCCCAGCTCGTCGAACAACAGCGCCTGCAGTTGCCTGGGCGAATCGACGTTGAACTCGCGGCCCGCGATTTGCTGCATCGCTTCCTTCAGTGCCTGCATCCGCTTGCCGAGTTGCTGGCTCTGCCGGCGCAACGCCGCCACGTCGATCAGGACCCCGCGTTGCTCCATGCGTGCCAGCACCGGCACCAGCGGCATCTCGATGTCGGTGAATACCTTTTTCAGACCCGGCTGCGACTCCAGCTGCGGCCACAGTGCGTGGTGCAGGCGCAGGGTAATGTCGGCATCCTCGCCGGCGTAGCGGCAAGCGGTATCGAGATCGACCTGCGAGAACGAAATCTGTTTCGCGCCCTTGCCGGCCACGTCCTCGTAATGGACGGTGTCGTAATCCAGCCAGCGTTTGGCCAGCGTGTCCATGTCATGCCGATTGGCGGTGGCGTTAAGTGCGTAGGATTCCAGCATGGTGTCGAAGGCAATGCCGCAAACGTGAATGCCGTAATTCGACAACACGTTGCAATCGTACTTGGCGTGCTGGCCGAGCTTGGGCCGCTGGTCGTCTTCGAGGATCGGCTTGAGTGACGACAATGTGCCCTCGAGATCGAGTTGCTTCGGCACGCCGGGATAGTCGTGGCCGACCGGGATGTAGCACGCCTCACCGGGCTTGACGGAAAACGACAGGCCAACCAGATGCGCGCGCATCGGGTCGAGCGAAGTGGTTTCGGTGTCGAAGGCGATAAGTTCAGCGGCCGCGAGTTTGGCTAGCCATTGGTCGAGTTGCGCTTGCGTGATGACGAGGTCGTAGTTGGTTTCGGGACTCGGGACTCGGGACTCGGGACTCGGTGGGGCTGCGTTGGAGTTTGTTGCGTTGCTCAAGGAGCGTTCGTTTGCCGGAGCACCGGATAAAGCCAAATCGTCCGAATGCTCGGCTTTGCCGAGTCCCGAGTCCCGAGTCCCGAGTCCCGAGGTTTCCAGCTCTTTCAACGCCTGCCGGAATTCGTAGCGGGCATACAGTTCGCGCAGGGCCCCGGTATCGGGTTCCCGCAACTTCAGATCATGCGGCGCTTCATCGAGCGCGACATCGGTCTTGATGGTGGCGAGGCGCCGCGACATCGGCAGTTGCAGCAACGTCGCCCGCAGGTTTTCGCCGATCTTGCCGCCGACGCCACCGGCGTGCGCGATCACGCCCTCCAGCGAGCCGTATGCGTTCAGCCACTTTGCCGCGGTCTTGGGACCGCACTTCGGCACGCCCGGAATGTTGTCGATGGAGTCGCCCATCAGCGCGAGATAATCGACGATGCGTTCGGGCGGCACGCCAAACTTCTCGATCACGCCTTCACGATCCATGCTCGAATGCGTCATGGTGTTGACCAGCGCCACGCGCGGGCCGACCAGCTGCGCGAAATCCTTGTCGCCCGTGGATACGGTGACGTCGATGCCTTCTGCTGCGGCGCGCGTCGCCAGCGTGCCGATCACGTCGTCGGCTTCGACGCCGGTGACGCGCAGGATGGGCAATCCCAATGCCGTGACCACGGTGAGCATCGGCTCGACCTGGGCGCGCAGATCATCCGGCATCGGCGCGCGGTTGGCCTTGTATTCAGGATAGATTTCGTCGCGGAAGGTCGGGCCGGGCGCATCGATGACGAAGGCGGCGTAATCGGGCTTCTCCTTCAGGGTGGCGCGCAGCATGTTGACCACGCCGAACAGCGCTCCGGTCGGCTCGCCGGCAGCGTTGCCGAGCGGCGGCAGCGCGTGATAGGCGCGGTACAGATAGCTCGAACCGTCGACAAGTGTGAGCTTCGTCATAGGCGGATTGTCGCATGCACGTTGTGCTCACGCGGGACGTGTATGCTGGTCTTGCGGACCCTCGACTCCGGAGATCTGTCGTGAAGGCGCTTGCATGGTTTGCCGCGTGTGTATTGCTGTCGGGCATGCCCGTTGCACGGTCGCAACAGGTACTGGCGACATCGTCATCTGCGCCGCCGCCGCCGGGTTCCGTAGTGCCATCGCCCGACACCAACCGGTCACGATCCGGGACCCGGTCGCTGCCCCTGCCCAGCACCGGCATTCCGCCTTCGGTGGCGCCCGCTGCGCGACAGGAGGACGGGAACGGCGACAGTACCAACGTGGCCATCCACACGGACGCCAGCGGCGACACCATCGAGGAATACAGCCGCAACGGCAAGGTGTACATGATCCGGGTAACGCCAACGCACGGCGTCACGCAGACCTATCTCTACAACAGCCCCGACGGCAGTCTGATGCACGATCGCAGGCTGGGACCGGTGGCGCCGGTGTACTACGACATCTACCAGTGGGGCGGCCCCAGAAAACCGGCCAGCAGTGCGCCAGTCGCGGCATCGACGAGCGGGCAGTGAACCAAGTCAGGCCGTGCCCATCCCTGGTGCCCGCACCGGTCGGCCATCCTTGGCCGACCGGCGAGCACAGCGCATGCGCGCTGAGCTCACACGTCCAGTTCCGGATAACGACGGAAGATGCCGTCGTTGTTGAACGGAATGCGTCGCGGCGAGGCAAGGTAGGCCCTGACATTCGGCCGCGCGGCAACGCGCTCGTGCAGTTCCATGCAGAATGGCAATGACGGCGCCAGTCGGCGCGTCGTGCGCGGAAATGCGTAGCGCAGACCTTCGACGACCTGGAACAGCGAAAGGTCCGCATGCGTGATGGCGCTGCCGATGAGGCAGCGTTGATGCCCGCGGCGGTTGTCGGCCAGCACCCGCTCGAAGTAGCCGAGGAACTTCGGCAAACGTTCACGCCGCAGATGCGCGCTGCGGCGTCTGGCTTCTTCGCGCTGGTCCTCGTAATACAGCCCGCCCGAGATCGGATGATGGACATCGTGGATCTCGGCCACCAGGTCCGTGATCGTCAATTGCAACTGGTGCATCCACAGTTGCCCGGTTTCGTCGCGGGGCGCGAGCCCGAGGCGCGGTCCGAGGAACAGCAGGATATTGGCGGTTTGCCCGATCAGACGACGCCCGGCCTTGAGGAATGGTGGTGCGAACGAAGCGTGGCCGACCGCGGGATCGTCCAGCCAGTGCAGCAATGCTGTGGTGCCACCGCCCGAGCCTTCCGGCAGGCGCGCGACATCGACGTAATCGGCGCCTGCGTCTTCCAGCGCCAGACGCACGAATTCGCCGCGTCCCTGGATGGTTGGCCAGTAATAGAGCTCGTAGCGCATGGCAGGATCAGGTTACCAGCCCCGGCCGGAGCCGAAACGGGCCGTGCTCGATCGGGCTTCATGACCGGTTTCGCCTTCGCTCCGCCCTTGCGCAAGCGAACGGGATGATCGCTTTGTGCTTTCCAGTCCCCGGTTCCGAGTCCCGAACTCAGTGACGGAAATGGCGGGTGCCCGTAAACACCATCGCCATGCCGTGTTCATTGGCGGCGTCGATGACTTCCTGGTCACGGATCGATCCGCCGGGCTGGATCAGCGCCTGCACGCCGGTGCCGGCGGCGAGGTCGATGTTGTCGCGGAACGGGAAGAACGCATCCGAGGCGAGCACGCTGCCTGCAGTGGAAAGCTTCGCGTCGGCGGCCTTCATCGCGGCAATCTTCACGCTGGTCACGCGGCTCATCTGGCCGGCGCCGATGCCGATGGTGGCGCCGTCCCGGGCCAACACGATGGCGTTGGACTTCACGAACATCGCCACGTGCCAGGCAAACAGCAGGTTGCGAAGTTGCTCGGCATCGGGCATGCGCTGGGTCACGACCTTGAGATCGGACAGCATCAGGGTATCGACATCGGAATCCTGCACCAGCACCCCGCCCGCGACACTGCGCAATTGCCGCTGTGCGATGCCCGGCGTGTTCGGCCATTCGCCCGTGGCGAGTGCGCGCACGCGTACGTTGGGCTTGGCCCGAAGCGCGCCCAAGGCTTCTTCGTCGAACGCCGGCGCCACCAGAACCTCGACGAATTGTTTGGCAAGGATGTTGCGCACCAGCGCGCCGTCGATCGGGCGGTTGAAGGCGACGATGCCGCCGAAGGCCGAGGTCGGGTCGCATGCGAAGGCACGTTCGTAGGCGTCGACCGGATCCTTGCCCAGCGCGACCCCGCAGGGATTGGCGTGCTTGACGATCACGCACGCCGGGCTCTTGTCGAACGCCTTGACGCATTCAAGCGCGGTGTCGGCGTCTCCGAAATTGTTGTAGGACATCTCCTTGCCGGCCAGCACGGTGGCGCCCGCAACCGTGCCTTGGGCAGGCGTACCATCGAGATACAGCGCCGCCGCCTGATGCGGATTTTCGCCATAGCGCATTTCCTGCGCGCGGCGCAGCGACAGGTGCAGCGTGGGCGGGTAGGCTTCCCCGGGTTCGCCGTCGGCGCGTGCGGACAGCCAGTCGGCGATCATGCCATCGTAACGCGAAGTATGCGCGAACACCTTGGCTGCGAAGCGCCGACGTTGCTCGAACGACGTGCCGCCGTCGCGACGCAGGGTTTCGATGAGCTCCGGGTAGTCCGCGGGGTCGCAGATCACCGCAACGCGTTCAAGGTTCTTGGCGCCGGCGCGCAGCATCGCGGGGCCGCCGATGTCGATCTGTTCGATCGCTTCTTCCCAGGTTGCGCCGGCGTGGGCAGTGGTGCGCGCAAACGGGTAAAGGTTCACCACCAGCAGGTCGATCGGTGCGATGGCGTGTTCGCGCATCACGGCATCGTCGATGCCACGCCGTCCCAGCAGACCGCCGTGCACCTTGGGGTGCAGCGTCTTGACGCGTCCATCCATGATTTCAGGAAACCCGGTCAATTCGCTGACGTCGCGGACCGGCACGGCGGCTTCACGCAGAGCGCCTGCACTGCCGCCGGTGGAAATGACCTCGATCCCGAACGCCTGCAGCGCACGCCCGAGGTCGGCGAGGCCGGCCTTGTCGGAAACGCTGAGCAGCGCGCGGCGCGCGGTGATGATGGCCGATCCGGTCATGGCAATATTCCTGACAGTCAGCCGATGCCGTTTTCGCGCAGCTTCTTGTGCAAGGTTGCGCGGTGGATACCCAGTATTTCGGCGGCGCGGCTTTGGTTGCCGTCGCTCCATGCCAGAACTTCACGCAGCAGCGGGGGCTCGATCTCGCGCAGCATCCGGGCATACAGACCCTCGCGGCAAGGGGTGCCGTTGAGGTCCGCGAGATAACGCCGGGCATTGGCCGCCATGCAGTCGCCCAGCGTCTGTGCACCTCCGCGCACCGGAGAGGTGGCGCTGGCGGATGCCGATGGCGGGGTGGACGTCAAGTTGCCCATGGAGCGTGTGCATTCCGGCCGTGTGCGCGCGTTCCCTAACGTGCGAACGAGCGAGTCTAACAGGCCCGTTTGTGCAGGGTAATGGGCACTGTCGGCGTCACTCGAACCCGAACTGGAAGCCTGTCGCCCGCCTGCCGGGATCGATCACCTCGAATGCCACGGCCGCCGTTTCGCCCGGCGCGATGCCGGCAGCGCGGCGCGCGGAGTCGGGCATGTATTCGGCGGGACGGAAGCGACGCATCGCAACCGGATTATCGTCGAGATCGGTGAACTTCACGACCACGACCGGCCACGGCTGGCCGAATGCTGCGTCGTTGCGCAGGGTCGCCGTGATCGTCAACGCGCCGGTGGCCTCGGGGTCGGGGCGCACGTCGCGCGACAGCAGTTCCAGTTTTGCGGTGTCCTTGATCAACGGCAACTGGCAAGGAACGTGCGCGCAGAGACGCACCATCCATCCGCGCGTGGCCGGGTTGCGGAACAGTTTCACGCGGTCCGCCCATGCGAGCTGCGCGGCCAGCAACAGGGCGAGGAGCACACAGCCCGAAGCCCATGCCAGGCCGAGACGCGAAAAACGACGACGTGGCCGGACGTACACAGGCGCAAGCGTGGTGGAGACGTCCGACCCGGCGGTGGATGGTTCCATTTCCGCCGCAGCAGGCGCGGCCGCCGTTGCGGCGTAGGGATCCTCAGTCGGGTTGCTTTCCGACGTGGATGTGGGCGACGCCGAGCCGGATTCGTACGGGTCGGAATCCGGGTCGAGCACGAGATCGGGCTGCATGATTACCGCGGCTTCATGCGCTTCGGACAGGGACTCCGGGTGCGTGTCTGTGTCTTCGGCTGCAAGGCCTTCGGGTGTTTCGGTTGCCGATGCCGCGCCGGCAGGGTCATTCCCGGCCCCACGGTTCTCCGCGGCCTTGGTCGCGGGACCGGCAGCGCTGATCGCATCGGGAAGTTCGACAGCCCAGTCACCCTCGTCGTTCGGGTTTGGTTCGGAGCCGCCGGAAGTCCGCGTATCCGACGTTGCCGCCAGTTCGGATTCGATGTCGGTGAACCAGTCGTCGGTGTTCCCGCCTGCTTGTGCCCCGGCCGGTGCACCCCGTTCGACAGGTTTGGTACCGGCGATTCCGGCCTTCGGGTCTTCCGCCGCGGGTTGGAGGCCGGGTGGGGATACTTCTTCGGCAAGGATCGGCGCCCGCGCCGACGGATCCTGGTCGGGCCAGATGTTTCGGGGAGCCGCCGGCAACGCGTCGGTCAGGGTGCGCAGTGCATCGAAGCGCGTGGAGCAATGTCCGCAGCGTACGATGCCGAGTGAAGCCTGCAGGGCCTCCTCGTCGATCTCGTAAACCGCCAAGCATTCCGGACACTGGGTGTACATGCCGCGATTGTAGGCGACTGCGCGCGTCGCAACCGTTCAGTTGCGCACGCCGTCGATCCGGATCCAGTCTTCGCGCCGGACCGCATGCAGACCACCGAGCCCGCACGACCGATAGCGCTCGATCAGTGCCGGTTCCTGCCCTGCAAGGATGCCGGACAATGCGAACGGCGCACCGGGCGTGCACAGGGCCGCAAAACGCGGCGCAAGCTGGTGCAGCGGTCCCGCCAGGATGTTCGCGACCAGTACGTCGCAACGCAACTTGCCGGGCAGGGCATCCGGCGCGAAAAGTTGCAGGCGTTCGGCAACGCCGTTGCGCGCCGCATTGTCGTTGCCGGCCACGAGTGCCTGCGGATCATTGTCGATGCCGAGTGCGTGCGCGGCGCCGAGCTTCAGCGCGGCGATCGCCAGCACGCCTGACCCGCAACCATAATCGATGAGCGTCTTGCCTGCGAGGTCGAGCGAGTCCAGCCATTCGAGGCACAGCGCAGTGGTGGGGTGGCTGCCGGTGCCGAACGCGAGACCCGGATCGAGGCGCACGACGACGGCGTCGTCATCCGAGGGGGGGTCGACATTCCACGGATAGATCCACAAGCGCCGGCCGAATCGCATCGGATGGAAGCGGTCCATCCACACGCGCTGCCAGTCCTGGTCGGCGACTTCGCGGAACGCGACGCTGTTGGCAGCGAGACCCGGCAACGCTTCGCGCAGCGATTGCAGGATGCCGTCCCGGTCGGCGTCCGCATCGAACAGCGCGTGCAATATCAGCGATTGCCACAGTGGCGTTTTGCCGACGCCCGGTTCGAAGATCGCGGCTTCGTCCGGGGTGTCGGCGTCCGCGTCCATCAGCGTCACCGACAACGCGCCCAGCTCTTCCAGCGCGGCTTCGGCGCGCGGTTGTGCCGCGGCGTCGATGGTCAGTTGCAGTTCGAGCCAGGGCATGACGGGATCTCGTCGATACGCGTTGTCTGTCTTCCCCCTCCGCTTGCGAAGGGCGAAGCGAAGCGAACGCGCCCCGCAGCGCAGGAGGGGATGGCTTTGCGCTTCGCAACGACATCCCCCCGCGCACCTGCGGTGCGCGACCCCCTTCCTTCGGAAGAGGGTGAACGCATTACGCCGCGTTGGTGCCTGGTCCCGAGTCCCGAGTCCCGAGTCCCGAGTCCCGAGTCCCGAGTCCCGAGTCAGCTCCCGAGCCCCATCCCTTTCTCTTTCTGCTCGCGGATGCGTTTCTCGAGGTAATGGATATTGCGGCCACCG
>JBOHYV010000098.1:0-8112 GCA_050738135.1 Rhodanobacteraceae bacterium
GCGAAAGCCAAGGACGGGGACGAGCCGGTTTTTGCCTATATCCGCAGCCTGCCGCAGCCGCAACGCGGCATCGCCGAACGCATCGATGCCTTGGCGGCCAAGACGCTGCCGAACTTGAAGCGCGCCGTGAAGTGGGGAATGGCATGGTATGGCGTCGGCGACGGCTGGTGCTTCAGCTGCGGCGGCTTCGCCGGCCACGTCAAGCTCACGTTCGGGCGCGGCACCGCACTCAAGCCCGTACCACCAGTTACGCCGATCGGGATGGGCAAGGACTCGCGAGGCGTGGACCTCGAATCGGTGGACGACCTCAACGAACGCCAGGTCGCGTCGTGGATGAAACAAGCCACGGCCCTTCCCGGCTTCGGGAAGAAGCGATGAGGGCGGCAAACGGCGGCCTTGATGCGAATGAACCGCCCCGGATATTCCGGAGGCAATTTTGTTTGGGCCACGCAGTAGCTTGATCTGCGCGCGTAGACGCGCTGCATGGCTTCAGGGAGTGACCGCTGTGCGCAGGTTGAAATCGGCTACGACTGTCTCGTGTGGGCGGCATCCGGACTAACCGCGGGTGGCGATCGCAAGCAAGCGTCGATCGATGCTGACCCGACCCTCGCCGGTGCGCGATCGGCCGCCGGTCAAAACATGTGCCGCTCGATGCCGAGGTGCGCCAGGATCTTGCTGGCGATCTCCTCGATCGAGGTGTGGGTGGTGTTGAGCGCGGGAAGATTCTCGCGGCGAAAGATCTTGTCGGCCAGCGCCAGTTCGCGCTTGCAGCGTTCCAGCTTCGCGTAGGCGCTGCCGGGCCGACGCGCTTCGCGCACCTGCGCCAGGCGCGCGGAATCGATCGTGAGGCCGTACAAGCAATTGCGATACGCCCGCAAGTGCGCCGGCAGGCGGTCGCGTTCCAGATCCTCGTCGGTCAGCGGATAATTGGCCGACTTCACGCCGTAGTGCAAAGCCATGTACAAACACGTCGGCGTCTTGCCGACCCGCGACACGCCGACCAGGATCACGTCCGCCTGACTGTAGTCGACGTTCACGCCGTCATCGTGCGCCAACGCATAGTTGGTGGCATCGATACGCGCCTCGTACTGGTTGAAATCGACCAGCCCATGCGCACGGTTGACCGCGCCGGAACGGCGTGTACCGAGTTCCAGCTCCAGCGTGCCGATGAACGGCGCCAGCACGTCGATCATCAACGCGCCGGATTCGGCGATGACCTCGCACAGCTGCGGATCGACCACGGTGTTGACGACGATCGGCCGTTCCGCGTCCTGCGCGTAGACGGTCTTGATGCGGAGCGCGGCGGCCTGCGCCTTCTCGCGCGTGTCGACAAAAGCAATGCGGTGCCCGTCGAACTGCACACCCTCGAATTGCGCGAGAATCGAATTGCCGATGGTCTCGGCGGTGATTCCGGTGGAATCGGAAACAAAAAATACCCTTCTGCGACCGTCCCCGTTCAAGGCACGTTCTCCCGTGTTGTTGCATGCGGCGCACGTCCTCGCCGCGCCCTGCCGAGTGTACCGGCAGTGACTGAACGCCAACGGCGCTTCAGCTTGTCACGCCACCCGGGCCCCGCGAAAATGGCTTTCTCGCGGACCGCGGGTCCTGACATGGAGATGGTTGTGACCGAACTCGTGCTTTGGCTGGACACGTTGCGCATGACCGACCTTGCCCGGGTCGGCGGCAAGAATGCGTCGCTGGGCGAAATGATCGGCAATCTTGCCAGGCTGGGCGTCTCGGTGCCGGGCGGGTTCGCGACCACCGCCGACGCGTTCCGCCAATACCTCGAAAAGAGCGGCCTCACCGAAAAAATCCGGAAGCGTCTCGCAACATTGGACGTGGAAGACGTCAGCGCGCTGACGGCGGCCGGCAAGGAAATTCGGGGCTGGATCGTCGAAACGAAATTGCCGGATGACTTGGAACAGGCCATCCGCGAGGCATACGAAAAATTGTGCCGCGAAGCGGCTGTTGTGGAAAGTGCAGGCCATGGACGGCCGACTTTTGATTCTCGCGATCAGGGACGATCGCAAAATTACGCCAACATTCCCGTCGCGGTGCGCTCCTCGGCGACCGCGGAAGACCTTCCCAATGCTTCGTTCGCCGGCCAGCAGGAAACATTTCTGAATGTCACGGGCATCGAAGACATATTGCGCAAGGTCAAGGAAGTCTTCGCCTCGCTCTACAACGATCGCGCGATCGCCTACCGCGTGCACCAGGGTTTCAAACACGAGGAAGTTGCGCTTTCCGCCGGCGTGCAATTGATGGTGCGCTCGGACATCGGCGCGTCGGGCGTGTTGTTCACGCTGGACACCGAATCCGGTTTCCGCGGCGTGGTGTTCATCACCGCGAGCTACGGCCTCGGTGAAATGGTCGTGCAGGGCGCGGTGAACCCGGACGAGTTCTACGTATTCAAGCCGACGCTGAAGGCGGGCAAGCAGGCGGTGCTGCGCCGCAACCTCGGCGCCAAGCAGCAGCGCATGGTGTATTCCGACAAGCCCGGCGAGCGGGTACGAATCGAGGAAACACCCCAAGAGCTGCGCCGCAAGTTCTGCATTTCCGACGCCGATGTCGAATCATTGGCGAAGCAGGCGCTGATCATCGAGGAGCACTACAAGCGCCCGATGGACATCGAATGGGCCAAGGATGGCGAAACCGGCAAGCTTTACATCGTGCAGGCGCGACCCGAAACGGTGAAGTCGCGCGCGCATGCGACGCAGCTCGAGCGCTTTCAGCTGCACGAGAAGGGCAAAGTGCTGGCCGAAGGCCGCTCGATCGGCCAGAAGATCGGCGCCGGGACCGCGCGCGTGATCAAGTCGCTGGACAAGATGCACGAATTCAAGGAAGGCGACGTACTCATCGCCGACATGACCGATCCCGACTGGGAGCCGATCATGAAGAAAGCTGCGGCGATCGTCACCAACCGCGGCGGACGTACCTGCCACGCCGCGATCATCGCGCGCGAGCTGGGTGTCCCGGCGGTGGTCGGCACCGGCGATGCGCTGGAGAAGATTCCCGATGGCCACGGAGTCACCGTGTCCTGCGCCGAAGGTGACACCGGTTTCATCTACGACGGCAAGCTGAAGTTCGAGCGGATTACCGCGGACTTGGGCGACATGCCGCCCGCGCCGCTGAAGATCATGATGAACGTCGCCAACCCCGAGCGCGCGTTCGATTTCGGGATGCTGCCGAACCAGGGCATCGGCCTCGCACGTCTGGAAATGATCATCGCCAGCCACATCGGCGTGCATCCGAAAGCGTTGCTGCAATACGACCAGCAGGACGCGGAAACGAAGCAGCAGATCGATGAGCGCATCGCGGGCTACAAGGGTCCGGTCGATTTCTACGTCGATCGCCTCGCCGAAGGCATCGCCACCATCGCGGCCTCGGTGTATCCCAAGACCGTGATCGTGCGCCTGAGCGATTTCAAGTCCAACGAATACGCCAACCTCGTGGGCGGCGGCAAGTTCGAGCCGCACGAGGAAAACCCGATGATCGGGTTCCGTGGCGCTTCGCGGTACGTCGACGATTCGTTTGCGGAAGCCTTCGGGCTCGAATGCAAGGCGGTCAAGAAGGTGCGCGAGGCAATGGGCCTCGACAATGTGTGGGTGATGATCCCGTTCATCCGCACGCTGGACGAAGGCCGCAAGGTCATCGAGGTGTTGAAGGCGAATGGCTTGAAGCAAGGCGAAAGCATCGATGGCAACGAGGCGCTGAAGATCATCATGATGTGCGAGGTGCCCTCCAACGCGCTGCTGGCCGACGAATTCCTCGACATCTTCGACGGTTTCTCGATCGGCTCGAACGATCTCACCCAATTGACGCTCGGCCTTGACCGCGATTCCTCGATCGTCGCAAACCTGTTCGACGAGCGCAATCCGGCGGTGAAGAAATTGCTTTCGATGGCGATCCAGACCGCACGCGCCAAGGGCAAGTACGTCGGCATCTGCGGACAGGGCCCGTCCGACCACCCCGACCTCGCCGAATGGCTGATGGACCAGGGTATCGAATCGGTGTCGCTGAACCCCGATACCGTGGTCGATACCTGGCTGAGGCTCGCCAAGCACAAGGGTTGACCCATCGGTCCCGGGATTCGTATATTGCCGCTGGGGTAGATGAGGAGAGCAACATGCTGATGCGCGCGAGGGGACCCGGCGCGGGCTGGTCGTGGCTGATGGAAGGCTTCACCGTTGCGAATCGTCAGCCGCGGCAGATCCTCGGAGCTTGCCTGCTGTTGATCCTGTGCGCGGCGGTGCTTGTCGCCGTCCAGTTGCTCACGCAATGGGCGTTGAGACCGCAGGGCTTCGCGGCGATCGCCATGTTCGCGGCTTTCACGCTGGCCGGCAGCATCCTGTATCCGATCCTCATGGGCGGTTTCATGGGCGTGATCGACGCCAGTCGGAACGATCGCCAAGTGCGGGTGTTGATGGTGTTCGAGCCCTTCCGAAAGGGGTATGGCGGCTCCCGCCTCGCGCTGTTCGGCCTGTGCATGCTGGTGATCTACGCGGCATTCCTCGCCATCCTGCTGACAACGGTCGGGCATGGCTTGCTGTCATGGTACCTGCAACTCCTCGATCAACAGGCCCTCGGCACCCCGGTGCGCTCCCTGCCGCCGCTGCCCGGCGGGTCCAGCACAGCACTGGCGCTGCTCACGGTGTTCTTCATCTTTTACTCCTGCGCCTTTGCCATCGGCACAGGACAAGTAGCCTTGCGCAACCAATCGCCGCTGCCGGCGCTGCGTGACGGCATTGCGGGCGCCTTCAAGAACGCGCTGCCATTGCTGGTCCTGTCCGTGTGCGGACTGGTAGCATTGCTCGTGCTGGCTGTGGGGTTCGGAGTACTCGCGGCGATCCTGTTGGTGGTGGGAGCACTCGTCAGCCGACCGCTTGGTGTCGTGCTTCTGGTCCTGATCTATGTTGCCCTCGCGGTCTTGCTGTATGCCTTCATGATGGGCGTGGATTACGCGCTCTGGCACGACGTGGCCGATGGCTCGCGGAGCAATGCGACGCGATCACCCTTGCCCATCGCGGAAGAGTGATCGACTCACGGCTTTATGGCCGGGGCTGACCCGCGGTTCACGGGTCATGCAACAATACGGGCTTCCCAACGATGGAGGGGTCGGTGATGCGTACACGTTCGGGTTCGTGGTTGTTGCTGCTGTTGGTCGCCCCGCTTGCCTTGGCAGCGCCGCCCGCAAAGCTCGTGCCGCACCGGGTGTTCCGGGTCACGCTGGACGGCGCTTCCTCGCAACCGGTATCGGGCCGGCTATTGGTGTTCGCGATTCCGGCCAAGGATGCCGAGGCGCAAGCCAAGGGCGGCAAGGTCACCAAGGTCGATACCAGCGAATTCCGTCCCACGCAAACCGCAGTGGCCGCAATGAACGTGGCCAGCCTTGCGCCCGGAGCATCGGTGTTGGTCGACGCCGATGCGCTGGCGTTCCCCGAAGGCTTCTCCAAACTTCCCGCCGGCGACTACGACATGCAGGCCGTGCTGGACGTCGACGGCAACTACAACTACAGCGGACGCGGCGCGGGCGATCTGGTCAGCCCCGTGATCAAGGTGCAGTTCGGCGGCAACACGACCATTCCCACGCTACGCCTGACGCGCGAGCTTGCGGGAAAGCCGCAACCGTGGATGCTTCCGTCGCGCATCCCGGCCCAGCTTCGCGACAAACTGGCGCAGGCCATGCAAGCGGCCAAACCCCACACCCGCGCGATCGATTTCCAGAGCCCCGCGCTGACCGCGTTTTGGGGCCGGCCGATGCACATCCAGGGCTGGGTGCTGCTGCCGCCCGGTTACGAAAGCCATCCCGGCAAGCATTATCCGACGGTGTATTACACGATGGGTTTCGGAGCGAGCCTGCCAAGCCTCACGTTCGAGGCAGCGTCGCTCTATGCCCAGATGCAAAAGGGCGAAATGCCGCCGATGATCTGGGTGCTTCTCAACGAGGCCAGCCCGCGCGGCACCCACGAGTTCGCCGACTCGGTGAACAACGGTCCATGGGGGACGGCGCTGACCACCGAGCTGATCCCGCATGTTGATGCAACCTACCGAACGATCGCCAAATCCGCCGACCGTTTCCTGACTGGCCATTCGTCCGGGGGCTGGGCCACGCTATGGCTGCAGGTGCGTTATCCGAAAATCTTCGGCGGCACCTGGTCGATCTCGCCCGATCCCAGCGATTTCCATAATTTCACCGGGGCCAACCTGTACCTGCCCAACGCCAACGTCTATGTCAAACCCGACGGGTCACCGAACCCGCTGGTACGCGTCCACGGCAAAGTCATCGCGACCTTCAAGCAGTTCGCGCAGCTGGAGCGCGTGCTCGGCCCGTACGGCGGCCAGATGGCCTCGTTCGACTATGTGTTTTCGCCGCGCGGTCCGGGTGGCCGTCCGATTCCCATGTTCGATCGCACCACCGGCAAGGTGAACCCGAAGGTGGTCAGGTACTGGCGCGATCATTACGACATCGCGTACCGCATCAAGACGCGCTGGCCGGAACTCAAGCCGTACCTCGACGGCAAGATCCACCTGATCGTGGGCACCGCCGACACGTTCTACCTGAATGAATCGGCGGAACTCTTCAAGAAGGTGCTCGCAAGCGTGGGCGCCAGGGCGGAGGTGCAATTTCGTCCCGGCAAAAACCATGGCACGGTTTTCGTCAAGGGCAAGAACCGCGACTGGCTGATGCAGCAGGATGCGTGGGCGATGTACCACCAGGCATACCCTGAAGCCAAGATCCCGGCGCAGTACCGTGAAGAACTGCCCCCGGCCATCCGGCAGTGGGAGACCACGGCGCAATAGCTGCCCGCGCGCGGGGGCGCAGCGAGCCGTGCCACAATGCGGTGACTTGCCCATCGCGGGGACGACGATGCGTACACGTTCGTGGTCGTGGTTGTTGCTGGCCCTGCTCGCTCCGCTGGCGCTGGCCGCGCCTCCGGGGCCCCCGCCCGCGAAATTGCAGGGCCTGGATGCCTACGTGCAAAAGGCCATGCACGACTGGCGCGTGCCGGGCCTCGCGATCGCGATTGTCAAAAACGGGAAAGTGGTGCTGGCGCGCGGCTACGGTGTGCGTCAGCTCGGCAAGCCCGGCAAGGTCGACGCCGACACGCTGTTCGACATCGCCTCCAACAGCAAGGCCTTCACTGCCGGGGCGCTGGGCACGCTCGTGTCGGCCGGCAAGCTCAAGTGGGACACGCCTGTCGTCGATGAGTTGAAGGACTTCAAGCTGCAAAGTGCGTACGTCACGCAGAACCTCACGCTGCGCGACCTGCTGACCCACCGCAGCGGCTACTGCGACCCCGGCGCCGCGTGGTACACCAGCAACGACGACGACATCATCCAGCGGATACGTTTCCAGAAACCAAAGTACGGTTTCCGCACCACGTTTTGTTACAACAACGTCCAGTACCTGATCGCCAGCCGGTTCATCCCGGCGGTCACCGGCCAGAGCTGGAACGATTATGTCGCCGCGCACCTGTTCAAACCACTCGGCATGGACCACACGGTCAGTACCGAAGCCGGTGTCGAGGCATCGGGCGACGTTGCCGCGCCGCACGGCATGGTCGATGGCAAGCCCGCGGCGATCCACCGCTACTGGCCGCACAACATGGACATCTTTGCGTCGGTGGGCGGCATCTGGTCCAGCGCGAATGACATGAGCCATTGGCTTGAGATGTTGCTGGCCGACGGCACGTATGACGGCAAGACGGTGCTTGCACCGGCGGTGCTGCGCGACATGGAAACGCCGCAAATGCTGATTGCATCCGGCACCGGCGTCGGCGGCGAAGCCCGTACCTGGATGCCGGGCGGCACCTTCTACACCTACGGTCTCGGACTGTTCGTGCAGGACTACCACGGGCACAAGCTCGTCTGGCACGCCGGCGACATCGACGGCATGCCCTCGGCCTTGGTGCTGGTGCCGGATGCCCACCTTGGAATGGTGGTGCTGTCGAACATGAACCAGGCCAACGCACGCTTCGCGATCGTCGCGCGGGCGCTGCAAATGATGCTGGATCTGCCACGCCACGACCTTGACCCGGCCCTGTTGGCGGCTGCGCGCAGGGATGAAGCCGAAGGTAAATCCATCGAAAAGAAACTCGCCGACACGCGCAT